>NZ_CP046233.1 GCF_012563325.1 Enterobacteriaceae endosymbiont of Plateumaris braccata | reverse complement strand
TATTATTTTCTTTTTAGATCATTTTTTTATAAATTATTTTTTGTTATTTATTTCTAATATTTCTTAATTGTGTGTGTTTTTGTGTGTTCACATATAATATAAATATGTAGTAACCTTATATTTTTAAAATTTTTGGTATTTTATATTCCTTATATTTCTTTTTAGAAATTATATTATTTTTTATGAAAAAAATTTTTTTTACAGAGAAAATTTATTCTTACTAAGACAAATTATAGCTTTTTTTTTGTACTTTTCAAGTATTATATGAAAAAATATTTACACATGTAATAGTATATTAAAAATATCTTTGATTATAAAAGATTATAAAAGATTATAAAAGATTATATATTTTTTTTTTATAAAAAAACTCCCTAAGAATCAAATAGTTATTTTATTTTTTTTATTTTTTTGCTACTTGCTATCCCGAGTTTTGCTACTTGCTATCCCGAGTTTTGCTACTTGCTATCCCGAGTTTTGCTACTTGCTATCCCGAGCCGCTACTTGCTATCCCGAGTTTGTTTTGCTACTTGCTATCCCGAGCCGCTACTTGCTATCCCGAGTTTTGCTACTTGCTATCCCGAGTTTTGCTACTTGCTATCCCGAGCCGCTACTTGCTATTTTAATTTACTAAAATTATAAAATTTTCACAAATAAAAAATATACTTGACATGTATTATAAATGCGTATAAGATGATGTCTGTGTGTAAAAAAATAATTTCTTTTTAAGAAACTAAAAAGTTTTATGAATCAATTAAATTATAAATACAATTAATGTATAAATCTCTGCATACTAGAATTAGTAAATTAATTAATAAAAATAATGCTGGTCTTTCTTCTTTAGAGAAAAAAAATAAAAATTTATGTGGTACATCTAATTTTTTATCTAAACATAGAAATTTTTTTAATAAAAAAATGCCTGTTATTTCAAATAACAAAAGAGCTATACCTAATATAATGTTACGTAGTTCATTATTTGGAGTCATTAAAAAAGGTAATAGAAAATATGAAAAAAATGTCTTAAAAACTACTCTCAACGGTATTTTTATACGTTTTACAGGGGAAAGTTTAGATCAATCTGATTTAGATGTTTGGTTAGAATGTTTACATAGGTTAAAAAAAGTTCCTTTAGGTGAAGAAGTAAAATTTAAATCTCATAATTTTTTAAAAGCTATTAATAGAAAAACTGGTAAAAGTGATTATGAATGGTTAAAATCTTGTTTAGTTAGATTGTCTGTATGTGGTATAGAAATAAGAAATGAACATTTTTTCTATATGGGACATTTATTACATGAATGGTATAGAAATGAACAAACAAAAGATCATATAATTATTTTAAATAAAAAGATAATTTATTTTTTTACTGATGCAATGTGGACAGGAGTTTCTTTAAAAGAAAGAATGAAATTAAAAGGTAAATCATTATCACAATGGATACATTGTTTTTATTGTTCTCATAGTATTCCTTTATCTTATAAAGTACATACTTTACATAAACTTTGTGGGAGTAATATTAATACACTTTGGAAATTTAGACAAAATTTAAAAAAGTCACTTCAAGAAGTTTCTTTTGCAACTGGATGGAAATGTTCAATTGATATTAATGATTTTGTACATATTAAAAAATAAAAATATTTCATTTTTTTATTTTTTATGATAATTTGTTAGAAACATTTTAAAATTTTTTCTTATATAATTTATGGATAATTTCATTAAAAACATATATTTTGATTATTCTTTACCAAAGAATCTCTCATTGAATGTAGTAACTATAAATAATTATAAATATTTTTTAAAAAATATTTATAGTAATGTGCATCAATATAATGATACTACTATAAGTATAGCTTTTTTAGGACCTATGGGTACTTATTCTCATTTAGCAACATTAACTTATATTAAAAATTTTTTTTTTAAAAAAAAAATTTTTAATATAAGTTGTAATAGTTTTACCGAAATATTTTTTTATATGGAAAAAAATATTATTAACTTTGCTATAGTTCCTATAGAAAACAATTGTTCAGGAATAATAAATAAAGTTAACACTTTACTAAAAAATAGTTCTTTAAAGATTCATTATGAATTTGAAATTCCTATTAAACATTGTTTAATTACATATACTAAATATAATAATATTAATAACATTCATGAAATTTTTAGTCATGCTGAACCATTTAAACAATGTAGTTTATTTATAAACAAACATCCTTTATGGAAAAAACATTTTTGTAATAGTACTGCTGCTGCTATAAAAAAAATATCTATATTTAAATCACAAAATTTTGCTGCTATAGGGAATAAAAAAACAGCTGAACTTTATAAATTAAACATAATAAAAACCTATCCAATATCAAATAAAATAAATAATAAAACAAAATTTCTAGTGTTAAAAAAATAATTTTTTTATTTATAAAGATTATTTAATCTAAATATAATTTATGATAATTATCAAAATTTAATAAAATTTTTAATTTTATTAAATTTTGATAAAAAGCTTTTTACTAAAGCTTTTTACTAAAAATATATATTATTTTTTAAGTTTAATTTGACACACAACTGCGAAAGAAGAACTATTAATACCTTCAACTTCTTCTTTTGTTACAAAGTTATAATAATAATATAATGGTCTAGGCATATATGCTCTTATTGTCCAGCTTGAACTCCAAACTTCTGCAAAATCAGTAGTCAAAGGCCAACCATAATTACCAAAGATATCATCACTAGGGTGCTCTGCTAAAAGACTAGCAAGTTTAAATTTATCTGGAACTTCTCCATTTTTTATATTTTTACAATAAAATACAGCATTATCCCATGTCAATGCTGCCCAATCTTCATTTAAATGATGACGAACTACATCACCTCTAAATTCTTGCATTAATGCTGGTCTAAAAAATTTAAAACCATTAACATCTATAATATCTGTCATATGACCATACATATTTGCATGAATTGTATCAGGACTTGTAAGAACTGTATAAGTAAAAGAAAGTCTTTTTCTTATATAATTATCAGCAATAAAATCTATCTCAGTTTTTACACCAATCCCTTGAGGATCAGACATACGTATAGGTATTTGTCCAAAACTATTTGTATAAAATAAAAATTTTCTACCAATATATACTCTTTTTGTTCTTAAATTAAAAATATGTAATAATCCAGAATCTTTACGTATTCTTCCTTGACGATCTCTGATAGATACTGTTTCTATTCTTACAGCAGCATTACCTAATCTACTACCTTTTTTATCAAAAACAAGTATAGTCATTGATATAGGATCACCCACTCTAGCTATAAATTTATCAGCTACAATTTGTATATTATCTGCTGAAGGATTTATTATGCTGACAAAATCATGTAAATTTTTATTAACTTTTTTATTTATTTTTACCCCAAATTTAATATTTGCAGTAGTTTCACTTGTCATTTCTGCAGAATATGTCCCTTTAGGATTTTCTACTATTTTAGATATATGTACATTATGTTTATCTGGCATACCAGCATCAACTATAAACTCTATATTTTTCATATTAGAAATAATATTATTATTCATATCACGTGCTTCAAAAATAAGTTTTGCAGATTCTCTATGAACTAATATTTGTTTAGGAAAAATAGTAAATGTTGAAAAATTTTTATTTATATGAGGTTTTAAAACAGTAATATCTATGTATGACATAGATTTATTATCGTAAATATCAAAAACTGTTAGTTTTATTGTATAATGGTTCTTATCAAGATTTATAAAATTATATTTTGGTAATACAAGGATATAATTATAACCAACATCTTTTTTGACATAACCTCCATTTTTATTAAATTCTTCAAGATTACTAAAAACTATATTTTTAAAAAAATTTATTGTATCTATTTTTATAAATAATGAATTTTCAGTACCAGGATAATTAATAATTTTTTTTAATAATTTTAATTTTATTAAATGTTCTTTTCTATATTCTAAAACAATATTATTATTTCTATTTACAAAATCATATTTATTTTTATTTATAGAAGAAACAATTACATTATCCTTATTAGGATGAATTTGATCTTTCCAAGGAGTACTAAAATGAAATTCAAAACCTACACCAAAACTATTATTAGTATCTCCAGACAAAGTTAATGTTTTACCAGCTGAAAAAATTAATGCGGGTATTGGTCTATAAGATATTCCAACAGTAAAAATATATGGAAAAAATAATTTTTCATGTTCAAAATTAATATCTTTTTCCTTAAAACCTATATTACCATAATATCTTTCATAAGAAAATTTTAAAGTTATTTCAGGTATTTTAGGAAAAAATCCTTCTGCTTTTATATCCCATCCATTAGCAGGTCTTTCATAATATTCATTATAATTAAAAAATTTATTTATTTTGACAGGACTATCAATTTCATAAGAGAATGTTTTTCTTTGATTTAAATGATTCCATCCACTTAATCTAAAATAAGTATTTGCACTTAATTTAAAAAAATCTTTCCAATATTCAATACCAACGCTAGTTCTTGTATTTTCATGAAAAATATCATAATCTAAAAAATTATTTATACCTATCATATAATCTTTATTAAATTTACGAAATCCAATACCAATATTAAATTGATCTCTATTATCAGATTTATGAAGATTATTTTGAATAAAAAATAAATAATTATCTTTTTCAAAAAAAGATAAAAGTATTTTAATTTCAGAGTTATTTAAAGATAAATTTTCATCTAAATTTAGACTAATTAAACTTTTTCCTTTAAGATTAAATAATCCAAATATATCTTTTATTCTAGTATTTACTTGGTTATTCAATTCTTCATTAATTACAGTTAAAAAACTATCTTTTAAAAAATCAATAATTCTTTCTCTATTATTAAATCCATTTTTCAATAAATTCGTTGTTTGTAATATTAAGTTAAATAAATTTTTTTCATTATAATTTAAATCATCGGTAAGTTGAGGTTGTTCTTTATATTTTTGTAAAGAATTTTTATTCAATTTTTTTTCCATATCATTTAATCGAGAAATATTATCGTGAAAATTTTTTAAAGTATTTTCTTGGTAATTTTTAAGAAAATATTTTTTTATTTTCTTATGGTTTTCTTTTTTAAAATGATAATTTTTTTTCTGATTATTTATTTGATTATTTAATTGATTAGCTGTTGTGTTAAGACTACTTATCAAAGTAAAAATAAGAATAAATATTAATTTAAATGGATAATTAAAAATTAATATTTTTTTATTTTTAAAGCTTTTTATATATAAAATTAAAAATTTTTTAAAAATATAGAAAAGATTTTTCAT
>NZ_CP046232.1:390064-512214 GCF_012563325.1 Enterobacteriaceae endosymbiont of Plateumaris braccata | reverse complement strand
CTTTTATGATCCAGACAAATTATATTTAATATATAAAAATATTAATAAAATTAAATTTATTTATTATAATTTTTTTTTATATATTCAAAAATATTATAACATAATTTTTTTATTCCAATTTTTTTTTTAGATGATATTAAATAATATTTTTTTATATATTTAAATTTTATTAATATTTTTTTGATATATATATCAATTTTTTCTCTATTTTTTAATAAATCTATTTTATTAAAAATTAACCATTGTTCTTTAAAAAAAAGTTTTTGATTAAATTTCTTTAGTTCATTATTAATTATATTAATATTATTAATAATTTTATTTATATTAGAAATATCAACTAAATGTAGTAATAAGTGACATCTTTCTAAATGTTTTAGAAAATTTAAACCTAAACCTTTACCCAATGCAGCATTTTTAATAATTCCTGGAATGTCTGCTATTAAAAATGAATTACCAATGTTATTTTTAACAACTCCTAATATAGGCTCAATTGTAGTAAATGGATAATTACCAATTTTAGTTTTTGCTTTAGATACTGTTTTAACAAATGTAGATTTTCCTGCATTAGGAAGACCCAACATTCCTATATCAGCTATTAAAATTAATTCTAATTTTAAAATTTTTATCTCACCTAAATTTCCTTTTGTATTTTGATACGGAGATCTATTGATAGAAGTTTTAAAATTTATATTTCCTAAACCATATTTACCACCGTGAACAATTAAAAATTTTTGATTATTTTTATTTAAATCTGCTAATATTATTTTTTTTTTAAAATCAATAATTCTAGTTCCTACTGGAATAGTTAAGATTAAATCTTTACCTTTTTTACCAGTACATTGATTTTTTTTTCCAGAAAATCCATTTTCAGCTAAATATTTTTTTTTAAAATGAAATTTACTTAGTGTATTAAGATTATGATCTGTTAAAAAATAAACATTACCACCATTTCCACCATTTCCACCATTAGGTCCACCTTTAGGTATGTATTTTTCTCGAAGAAAACTAATACATCCATCTCCTCCTTTACCTGCTTGTACAAATATTATTGCTTCATCAAAAAATTTCACTATTACTCCAAATAAAATAATATTTTAAAAATATAAATTTAATATATTAAAATTTTTGTGAAAATTTTATATATAAATTTATTTTATAAATAAATAGTTTAAATATTATTAAAAAGTTTTATATAGTAATTATATGAATATATTTTTTATGTTTTATTCCTTTCTTATTAAATTTTACTATTCCATTTTTTATAGCATACAAAGTATGATCTCTACCACATCCTACATTTGTACCTGCATGAAATTTTGTTCCTCTTTGACGCACAATAATAGATCCTGCTTGTATTTTTTCTCCACCAAAATGTTTTATACCTAATCTTTTAGAATGTGAATCTCTCCCATTTCTTGTAGATCCTCCAGCTTTTTTATGAGCCATATATATTACCTTTTTTATATATTAGATTTTAATTTTAATTATTTTAATAGTAGTAAAAAATTGACGATGTCCTTGCACTTTATGAAAATGTTTTCTTCTATGAAATTTAACTATTTTAATTTTTTTACTTCGTTTATGAGCAATTAATTTAGCTGTTATTGATGTTCCTTCAATTAATGGTTGTCCTATTTTCAAAATATTTTTATTATATATTAACAATATTTTATTAAATTCTATTATTTCTCCTATATTACCTTTAAATTTTTCTAGTTTTATAGTTTGTCCTTCTACAACTTTATATTGTTTCCCACCATTAATAAAAATAGCATACATATATAAATCCTTATTTATTAAAAATTTAAAATAAAATTAACATTTTATATTAAATTTTAAAGTTATTAAAATTATATATTATTATAAATATTTTAATATTTTATTCTTTTAATATTTGCTCCTAAACTAGAAAGTTTATTTTCAATATTTTCATATCCACGATCTATATGAGAAATATTATTAATAATAGTAATTCCAGAAGCAATACATCCAGCTAATACTAAACTTACTGAAGCTCTTAAATCAGTTGCTATAACTTCAGAACCAGAAAGTGATTTAATTCCTTTACATTTTAATATATTTTTTTTTAATATTATATTCGCGCCCATACGTATTAATTCTGGTACATACATAAAACGATTTTTAAAAATATTTTCTTTAATAGTACTAATACCTGTTGAAATTAAATTTAATAATGCAAATTGAGATTGCATATCAGTAGGAAAATTAGGATAAGGACCAGTTATTATATTAACAGATTTTGGTCTTTTACCATGCATATTAATGCTACACCAATTTTTTCCTATTTCAATTTCAGCACCTGTTTTTTTTAATTTATTTAAAACTATATTTAAATTATTTGGATTAGTATTTTTACATAATATTTTACTTTTACATATTGCTGCAGCCACTAAAAATGTTCCTGTTTCTATTCTATCTGATATAATTGTATAAACTCCTCCTTTTAGTTTTTTTACACCTTCAATAACAATTTTATTTGTTCCAGCACCTTGTATATTTGCTCCCATCGTATTTAAAAAATTAGCTAAATCTTGTATTTCTGGTTCTTTGGCAGCATTCTCTATAATTGTAACATTAGAAGCTAATGTAGCTGCTATTATTGTAGTAATAGTTGCACCTACACTAATATTTTTCATACATATAATGTTACCTTTAAAATTTGTTTTAATATATCCTTTAATATAATTTTTTTTTACATTAATATTTGCTCCTAATATTTTTAAACTATTTATATGTAAATCAATAGGTCTATCGCCAATAGAACATCCACCTGGAAATGATACATTAACTTTTCCAGTTCTTTTTAATAATGGACTTAAAATCCAAATAGATGCTCTAATAGATTTAATTAAATGGGAAGGTGGATTACATTGTAATATATTGATAGCATTTATTATTAATGATTTTTTTCTTTCAATTTTTACTCCTAATTTAATTAAAATTTTTATTGCTATATCAATATCTTTTAAGTTAGGAACGTTTTTTATTTCTACTATATCTTTAATTAAAAGTGATGCAAATAATATTGGTAATGCTGCATTTTTAGAACCAGAAATAGTTACTTTCCCTTTAAGTTTTACAGGTCCTTTAATAATAAACTTATCCATTATAATTATTCTCTATAATAAAAATTTTTAAATTTAAAAACAAATATAAAAAAACCAAATTTATTTAGAATTAAATAATTAATAATTTAAGATTATTAGTTTTTCAATTATTTATAATAAAAATAAATATTTTTATATTAATTTATATCTTATCGTTTAGAAAATTGAGGACTTTTTCTAGATTTTTTAAAACCTACTTTTTTTCGTTCTACTTTACGATCATCACGAGTAATAAATCCAGCTTTTCTTAATTTTTCTTTATAAATATTATTATATTTAATTAAAGCTCTAGTAATTCCATGACGTATAGCTCCTGCTTGTCCTGAAATTCCTCCACCTTTTACTGTAATATATAAATCTAATGTATTATTAATTTTTAATAATTCTAAAGGTTGTAATACTATCATTCTAGATGTATTTCTAGAAAAATATTTTTCTAAAGATTTATTATTTATATTAATTAATCCATTTCCTTTTTTAAGAAATATTCTAGCAGAAGAACTTTTTCTTCTTCCTGTTGCATAATTTTTATTATCTACAATCATTATAATAATCCTATCAAATATTTAAAATATAATGTTTTTGAGCTACATGTTTATGTTTTTTTCCAGAATAAATCTTTAATCTATTTAATATTAAATAACCTATTTTATTCTTAGGCAACATTCCTTTTACTGCATTTTTTATTACCCTATTAGGATAATTATTAATTAATTCATTTAATGATATTTTTTTTATTCCTCCAGCATAACCACTATGTTTGTAATATATTTTATTTTTTCTTTTATTACCTGTCACTTGAATTTTTTCTGCATTAATTACAGTGATGTAATCACCACAATCTATATGAGGACTATAAGTTATTTTATGTTTTCCCATTAAATAATAAGCTATTGCACTAGCTAATCTACCTAAAATTTTTTTTTTAGCATCAATAAGATACCATTTATGATAATTATTTACGTTATTTTCAATATAATACATATTAAAGTTACCTAAAGTATAAAACATATATTTTATATAAATAATATAAAAAATTTTTATAAAAAAATATTTAATTTATATAGATAATAATATAGTTAATTAATAAAATCAATTTATCTTTATAGCTAAAATTTTATTTTTTATATACACAATAATTAAATAATTATTGACATTTTAAATGATTTAATATTACAATTAATAATTAAAATATAAATATTTTATCTAAGTATGTATGTTAAAAATTTATTTGATTTACATTACTAATAATTTTCATTATATATAGAAATAATATTGTTTGTTATTTTATTGGTGATTTTATGTATAACAATTCTATAAAAAAAAAAGAAGAAATGTTAGTAAAAATATTTAAAAATTTAATTAAAAAAGAAAAATTTAGCACACAAATTGAAATTGTACGTGCTTTACAAGAAGAAGGATTTAATAAGATTAATCAATCTAAAGTCTCCAGAATGTTAACTAAATTTGGTGCAATAAGAACTAGAAATATTAAAATGGAAATGGTTTATTGTTTTCCTTTAGATTTAAGTGTACCAAATACTACTAGTTCACTAAGAAATTTAGTTTTAGATATTGATTATAATGATGTTTTAATTATTATTCATACTAGTCCTGGTGCGGCTCAACTAATAGCTCGTTTATTAGATTCTTTAGGTAAATCAGAAGGAATTCTTGGTACTATTGCTGGAGATGATACCATTTTTATTATTCCAACTCGTTTATTTAAAACTATTAATTTATATAATAATATTAAAATTTTATTTAAATAAAATTTTTCATATATATAAAATATGTTTTTTTATTTACTTTTATAAGAAAATTTTTTCATATATGGTTTTAAAATATTAGGTATTTTAATATTACCATTTTCTAATTGATAATTTTCCATTATAGCTGCTAAAGTTCTTCCAACAGCTAATCCAGATCCATTTAATGTATGAATAAAAATATTTTTATTTTCATTCATTTTTCTATATCTAGCTTTTATTCGCCTAGATTGAAAATCAGACATATTAGAACAAGATGAAACTTCATAATATTTTTCTTTTGATGGAAACCATACTTCTAAATCATATGTTTTGCTAGAAGCAAAACCCATATCTCCTGTACATAAAAGCATTTTTCTATAAGGTAATTTTAAAAGTTTTAACACTTTTTCTGCATGTTGAGTAATAATTTCTAATGTTTTTAAAGAATCTTCAGGACGTACTAATTGTACTAATTCTACTTTATCAAATTGATGTGTACGAATTAAACCTTTATTATATTGTCCATAAGATCCAACTTCAGATCGAAAACATGGGCTATGTGCTACCAATTTTATTGGTAATGTATTTTCTTTTATAATTTTATTATAAACTATATTAGTTAACGGTACTTCTGCTGTGGGAATTAAAGAATATTGATTCTTATCATGATGATTGATTGATTTAATATGAAAAATATCATCACTAAATTTAGGTAATTGACCCGTACCATATAAAGTTTTATTTTTAACTATATAAGGTACATAAATTTCTTCATAATTATGATAAAAAACATGTAAATCTAACATAAATTGAATTAAAATCCTATGTAAATAGGCTATTAACCCTCTCATTACTACAAATTTTGATCCACTTAAAATAACACCGGATTCAAGATCTATTCCATTGTTTAATGATCCTAATTCTAAATGATTTTTTATTGGAAAATTATAAGATGGAATATCACCCCATTTTTTTATCTCTTTATTATCTTGATTATTTTTCCCATAAGGAACATCATCTAATGGAATATTTGGAATTATTTCATAAATATTTTTTATATCATTTTTTATATTTGTTATTTTTTTTTTTAATAAAAATAATTCATTATTAATTTTATTGATTTGATTTTTACAATAATCAAAATTTGCAGTATTTTTTTTTATTAAATCTTTAGATTTATTTTTTTTTTTTATTTGCAATTGTTCTATTTTTATTTGTAAATTTTTTCTTTTTTGTTCTAATTTACTTATTAAATCAATATCTAATATAAAATTTCTTTTTTTAAGCATTTGAGATACATATTTTATATTAAAACGAAACAAATTAGGATCTAACATATATTTTTTAATACCTTACATATATTTATATTTTATTATAATGATTAATAAAAGATTAATAAATAATTATTTAATATTAATTATTAAATTATATATTTATATATTATGATAAAAGTTATATAATTAATATAATTAATTAATAATGAATATATTTATTTTATAGATCCTAATAACTTTTAATAATTTTTATAAAAATTATAAAAAATTTATGAAAAATACACAACATACAAAACTTTTAATTTTAGGATCTGGTCCTGCAGGTTATACTGCAGCTATATATTCTGCTAGAGCAAATCTTAAACCAATATTAATAACTGGGATAGATATAGGTGGTCAATTAATGAAAACTACAAATATAGAAAATTGGCCTGGAAGTTTTCCTAGTATATCTAGCAAAAAATTAATGAATAATTTATATAATCATGCATTGTCTTTTAAAACAAATATAATAAATGATTATATAATAAAAGTAAATTTCAAAAAAAAACCTTTTTGCTTAACAGGAAATTTTTTTAATTATACATGTGATAGTTTAATTATTGCTACAGGAGCAACACCAAAATTTTTAGGATTAAATTCTGAAAAAAAATTTATAGGTAAAGGAATTTCCTCTTGTGCTATTTGTGATGGATCTTTTTATTATAATAAAAAAATTGCTGTAGTAGGTGGTGGTAATACTGCTATAGAAGAAGCTTTATATTTATCTAACATAGCTTCAGAAGTTCATGTAATACATAGAAAATCTTTTTTTAGTGCTGAAAAAATATTAATTAATAAATTACTTGAAAAAGTAAAAAATAATAATATTAAATTACATTATCCTTATATAGTAAAAGAAATATTAGGTAATAAATCAGGAGTAACAGGAATAAAAATTTTTTCTTTAAAAAATACAGAAAATTATAAAATAATAAATTTATATGGTATTTTTATTTCTATAGGAACTATACCAAATACTAATTTATTTAAAAATTCGTTAAAATTAGATAATGATGGATATATTATTACTAATAATATATCAAAAAATAATTTTAATTCTACACAAACTAATATTAAAGGTATTTTTGCTGCTGGTGATGTAATGGATAATGTATATAGACAAGCCATCACATCAGCTGCTACTGGTTGTATGGCTGCTTTAGATGCTCAAAATTATTTAAGGAAAAATTTTTAAATGTTTTATACACTATTTATTAAATTTAATTTAAATTTTAAATATATGTTATTTTAGCGACTGCGAAAAATAATTCTTCCTTTACTTAAATCATAAGGTGTTAATTCTACAGTAACTTTATCTCCTGTAAGAATTCTAATATAATTTTTTCTCATTTTACCTGAAATATGAGCAATTACTGTATGTCCATTTTCTAGCTTTACATGAAAAACAGTGTTAGGTAATGTATTTAAAACTATTCCTTGCATTTCTATATTATCTAATTTAGACATTAATTTATTTCCTTAATTATTTATTTAATATTTAAATATTTTTTTTATCATTCATTGTATTATTATTTATATATTTCCAATATTTTCCTTTTTTATTAACTAAATCATTGTAATGTCCTTTTTCAATAAAACAACCATTATCCATAAAATATATAAAATCCATTTTTTTCATAATATTAATATTATGAGTAATAATGACTATTGTTTTTTTTTTAAATATAGAAAATATTAATTTTAAAATATTATAAGATGTAATATTATCTAAACCTTCTGTTGGTTCATCTAATAATATTAAGTTTCCATTATGTAATATTGCTCTTGCAATAGCTAATCTTTTTAACTCTCCACCTGATAAACTTCTACCTCCTTCTCCCATCCATAATTCTAAACCTTTATTATTATCAATTAATTTATTTAATCCTACAAGATGTATAATTTTTATTAAATATTCATAATTGATATTATAATTATTTTGATTATTTAATAATAAGTTATTTTTTAATGTATCACTAAAAAGATATATACGTTGATTTATTACACTGATATTTTTTCTTAAAATAGATAGATCCCATAATTTTAAATTAATATTATTTAAGTATATAATACCTTTAATAGGATCCCAAGCTCTAGTTAATAACATTAATAATGTTGATTTTCCACAACCATTATGTCCTGTAATAGCTATTTTTTCATTAGCTTTTATAAACAAAGATAAATTTTTTAATATTAGTAAAGGTTGTTGAGGATAACTAAAAGAAATATTATCAATATTAATAATAATATTATGTTTTCTTTCTGTAAAATTTTTTTTTTGTTTAGCAAAATTTATAATTGGTTTTTGATATATAATCATAAAAATTTGTTTAGCTGATAATAATACTTCACTAATATTATGGAAAATATTACCTATAGGTAATAATAAATGAGATAGTGTAATTAAACAAAGTAAAAAAGATATAATATAAAATTTAGAATTTAGATTATGAGATAAATATAAATTACTATATATTAATAAAGTTATTATGTTAATTCCATTAATAATAATTATTATTGATTGTGATTGTGCATTATAATTATTTTTTTTATATTGTATATTTTTCCATTGTGTTTCTAAAAAATAAATTTTTTTTCTAATTATATTAATACCTTCAAATATTCTATATTCTATTTGATAATATAGATAATTACTTATATACAAATAATATTTATTTCTATAATAAATATTATTTTTACCAATAGATTTACTTAAATTATAAAAATATATTGAATGTAATAATAATGAAAAAAATAAAATTGAACAAAGTATAATAGACAGTGTTAAACTAAAAAAACTTAAATTAATTAATATGATTATAATAGTTACAAATAAACTAATAATAGGTGATAAAATTTGTATATATAAATGATCTAAAGTTTCAATATCTGAAATTAACGTATTTAATATGTCACTATTATTTAAATATTGTAAATTAGAAGGATATAAAGGAAAAATTTTACAAAATATCATAATTCTTAAATTTTTTAATACTTGTAAAGTACTATCATGTTTAATAATTTTTTCAAAATATTTAGTTACGGTTTTTATTAGTGAGATAATTCTAATTAAAGCAGAAGGAACTATATAATTATAATTAATACTATTACTTATTAATTTAAATAAAAAAGTAGAAGTTAATAACCAACCAGATATCACTGATAAAGAAATGCTCATTAAATTAGTAATTATTGTTATTAATATACCAAAACAAAGAATTTTTACATATTTTTTATAATTTTGTAAAAAATATAATAAATAAAACATTTGTTTTAACTCCTAATTTTTATGTTTAAAACTCTATATTATTTTTATCAATTTATTTAATAATTTTATTATTTATTATTTTTTTTACAATTTTTCCATTATCCATTTCCCAAACTTGATTACAAAATTTAACTTGATATAATTTATGTGTTATTATTAAAATTGTTTTCATATATTGATAATTATATAAAGAATTTATAATATCTCTTTCACTATTCATATCAATATTTGCAGTAGGCTCATCTAATAATAATAAATTATGATTTTTGATTAAAGCTCTTGCTATGATTATTCTTTGTATTTGTCCTACTGATAATCTTATATTTTGTTCTCCAATAATTGTATCTAGTCCATCAGGAAAATTTTTTAAAAAATTCTTAATTTTTGTAATTTTAATAATATTTTGTATTTTATTTATATCAATATTTTTGTCAAAAAATAAATTTTTTCTTATTGTTTTTCCAGGAAGGCTAGCATTTTGTCCTACCCAAGATATTTTTTTATACCAATCATTTAAATTTATATTTTTTAATTCAATATTATTAATTTTTAATGATCCATTGTATGGTAAAAATCCTAAAAAAACATTAAATAATGTAGTTTTTCCACAACCACTAGAACCTATTATTCCTATATGTTCACCTTGAGAAATTTTAAATGAAATAGGACCTATTAATATATTTCCTTCTATACTTTTTACTATTAATTTTCTAGCTTGAATAAAAATATTGTTTTCATTAAAAGGTAAATTATTTGTTTTCGTAAAAGATTTTGTAGGATTATTTTTTAAAAATTGTAAGATTAAATCTGCTGCACCTATAGATTTAGATTTTATATGATAAAGCAAACCTAAATTAATAAAATATTGAAAATATTCAGAAGTTAAAATTAATATAAAAAAGCTATTAAATATAGTAATACTTTTTCCATAAAAACCTAATTTGAATATATTTAAATATGAAAAACTAAAATAAATAGCAATAGAAGCTAATGCAATAGAAGAAAAAAATTCTAAAACTGCAGATGTTAAAAAAGCAATTTTTAATATTTCCATACTTTTTTTTCTAAATTTCTCAATAAAAATTGCTATTTTATTAATTTCTATTTTACTCATATCAAATAAACGTATTGTTTCTATACCTAATAATCTATCTAAAAATAAACCATTTAAAATAGATAATATTTTAAAATTTTTTTTATTTTTTTGAGCAGTTTGACTACCAATTAAAATGATAAAACATATAGTAAATATACTAATTATTATTAATAATAAACTTGCAAGCCAACTAATAGTTAATATTGTAATTAATATTATTATAGGAGATATAATAGATACTAATAATTGAGGAATATATTTATTATAAAAATCTTGTATATTTTCTGTTTGGTCTATTATTAATGATAATATACTACCTAAAGTTTTTTTTTTTATATTAATGAGATAAATTTGTTCAAATTTATCTAGAATTTTATTTCTAATAGCAATTTTTATTAATTGACTATAATTATAATTAACTCTATTTATAATAAGATTTAATAATGCTTTACATATAAAACACAAAACTAACATTATATAATAATAAAATAATTTATTTATTTTAACTTCAAAAAATAAATATTGTACTTGAATAGCTAAAATCCAATTTTGAAAAATTATTATACTTATATTTAAAATATTTAATAAAAAAGATAATTTTAATAATTTACTTGCAAAAGAACTCTGTTTATTTAACCATTTTATTAATTTTTTTTCTTGAAATTTTTTCATAGCAACAATTATTTATTATTATATTTTGTATACTATATTTGTATTATAAATATAATATAATTTATAAAATTTAAATTTTAAATTTTTTATTTAATAAAATTATGTATATTTAAAGGAGCTAAACCGTTTAATTGTTCTTCTATTCTTATTAATTGATTGTATTTAGCTGTTCGTTCTGAACGACTCATTGATCCTGTTTTAATTTGTCCAGCATTTATACCTACAGATAAATCTGCAATAAAAGTATCTTCAGTTTCTCCAGAACGATGAGATATAATCACTTTATATCCATTTTTTTTTGCCATTTTAATAGTAGATAATGTTTCAGTTAAAGAACCAATTTGATTAAGTTTTATTAAAATAGCATTAGCTATTCCAAGATTTATACCTTTTTTTAAAAGTTTTGTATTAGTAACAAATAAATCATCACCAACTAATTGAATATGATTTCCTAATATTTTTGTTTGGTAAGCAAATCCTTCCCAATCAGATTCATCTAATCCATCTTCTATAGAAACTATAGGATATTTTTTTATTAAATTACAAAAAAAATAAGTTAATTCTTTATAATTTAAACTTAATCCTTCACCTTTTAAATGATATTTATTTTTATAAAATAGTTCAGAAGCTGCACAATCAATAGCAAAAGTAATATCTTTACCTAAAGTAAATCCAGCATTTTTTATAGCCTCTGAAATAATCTCAAATGCATCACTATTTTTATTTAGATTAGGTGCAAAACCTCCTTCATCTCCTACAGAAGTAATTAATTTATAAGATTTTAATACTTTATATAAATGATGAAAAATTTCTGATCCAATTTTAACTGCTTCTTTTATATTTTTTGCACAAATAGGTTGTATCATAAATTCTTGAATATCAAGATTATTATCTGCATGTTTTCCTCCATTAATAATATTGATCATTGGTAATGGCATTGTAAACTCATTAGATGTTCCATTAATATCAGCAATATGTTGATATAATGGAATATTTTTAAATAGAGCAGCAGCTCTAGCATTTGCTAATGATACAGCTAAAATAGCATTTGCTCCAAGAATATATTTTTTTTCAGTACCATCTAAACTAATCATAAGATTATCAATATTAGACTGATCTAATGAATCTTGATTTATCAAAATTTGATTTATATTTTTGTTAATTGAATTAATAGCTTTGAGTACTCCTTTTCCTAAAAAACGATTTTTGTCATTATCACGTAACTCTATAGCTTCTTTGGAACCAGTTGAAGCTCCAGATGGTACAGAAGCTCTACCAATAGATCCATTATTTAATTGTACTTCTGCTTCAACTGTTGGATTTCCTCTAGAGTCTATTATTTCTCTACCAATAATTTTTTTTATTTTAAACATTATTTTATCCTATTTAAATTTAATTTAAGTTAATTTTTTTTTCATAGAAGCCTCAATAAAACCTATAAATAATGGATGTCCCTCATGAGGATTAGAAATAAATTCTGGATGAAATTGGCAACTAATAAACCATGGATGATTAGAAATTTCAATAATTTCAATAAACGATTGATTTTTTGATTTTCCTGCTATTAATAAACCATGCTGAATCAGTTTATTAATAAAAAAATTATTTACTTCATATCTATGACGATGTCTTTCAATAATATAATTAGTTTTATAAAGTTGATATGATAAACTTAATTTATTTAGTTTGCATATTTGATTTCCTAATCTCATTTTTCCTTGTAAGCTTTTCTTAACATTAAAATTAATATTTATATTATTTTGATTATTATTTTTATCAATTAATTTTATGATAGGATTTTTACAATTTAAATTAAATTCAGTTGAGTCTGCATCAACTATTCCAACCACATTTC
Organism: Enterobacteriaceae endosymbiont of Plateumaris braccata; assembly: GCF_012563325.1. NCBI lineage: Bacteria > Pseudomonadati > Pseudomonadota > Gammaproteobacteria > Enterobacterales > Enterobacteriaceae > Enterobacteriaceae endosymbiont of Plateumaris braccata. The sequence goes on along the minus strand of NZ_CP046232.1, from coordinate 499,128 downwards.
GTGAAAACTCAATTAAAGCTATATGCATTCCTAAACATATTCCAAAATAAGGAATATTATTTTTTCTTGCATATTCTACCGTTTTTAATTTTCCTTTGATACCTTTAGAACCGAAACCACCAGGAATTAAAATTCCATCAAATTTATTTAAAAGATCTGTTCCTTGATCATTTACTAATTTAGAACTAATTAGTTTGATATAAACATGAACTTGATTTTTTAATCCTCCATGTTTTAAGGCTTCTATTACTGATTTATATGCATTAGGTAATTTAGTATAATTTCCTATTATACCAATAGTAACATAACCTTTAGGATTAAATTCCCTATTAAGAATTTTTTTCCATTTAATAAGTTTAGTATCTGGTAAATTAAATTTAAATTTATTACATATATAATTATCTAAACCCTGTTTTTTTAATAAAAAAGGTATTTTATATATAGAATTAACATCTTTTAAAGAAATAATAACTTTTTTTGATAAATTTAAAAATGAAGCAATTTTAATTTTTTCAAAACTAGACATTGTATAATTAGATCGACAGATTAATACATCTGGTTGAACAGTTATTGATAATAATTCTTTTATAGAATATTTTATAGGTCTAATTTTTATTTTTTTAATAGTTTTTATATATGATAATAAAGTTAAATGAATATAAATTGTTTTATCTTTTCCTACATCTATTGATATTTGGCGCATAGCTTCAAGGAAAGGTAAAGATTCTATATCTCCAACTGCACCACCTATCTCTACTAATATTATATCATATCCTTTATTTCCTAAATTAGTTATGTGTTTTTTTATACTATCAGTAATATGAGGAATAACCTGAATTTTAACTCCAAAATATTTTTTTTGTTTTTCTTTTTTTAGTATTTCAGAATATATATGACCAATAGTAAAATTATTATAACGAGACATTTTTGTATTTATAAATCTTTCATAATGTCCAAGATTTAAATTAGTTTCTGCACCATCACCAGTAACAAATATTTCTCCATGTTGATTAGGGCTCATAGTTCCTGCATTTATATTAATATATGGATCTAATTTTATTATAGTTACTTTTAAACCTCTATTTTCAAGAATTGAGGCTAATGAAGCTGTAGTTATTCCTTTACCTAAAGAAGAAGTTACACCTCCAGTAATAAAAATATAATTTACATTCATTTTTATTCCAAAAAATTTAATAATTATAAATTAATTGATATATTTATAATGTTTTACCATTAAATAAATAATAAAATATTTATTAATATATATTTATAAGAATTAATTATAATTAATATTTTTTTTATAATATTGTTTTAGATAAAATCTTATTTGTTTTTTTTTATAAAAATAAATATATTAAATACTTATCAATATTATTACATTTAATATTTATAAAATCATTTAATTTTTTATATAAAAATATATTTAAAATGTTTAAATAAACTATTTTCATTTTTATAGAATCATAAAAAATTTTACTAAAAAAACAAAAATAATATATTAAATATCTTGTATATTTAATTATTAAATTTTCTTAAAAAAAATTAATAATACGTTCCATTATATATCAAAGAATATTTTTAATAGAATTAATATTCTTTATTCATTCTACTAATAGATAATAAAATCTCTTTCTTAGCAATATCTACATTTTCCCATTTATTAATTTTAACCCATTTACCATGCTCTAAATCTTTATAATGTTTAAAAAAATGAACTATTTTATTTTTTAATAAAACAGATAAATCATCAATATTATTAATATTATTATAATCTTGAGAAATCTTCTTATGTGGAACAGCTATTATTTTAATATCTTTTCCAGATTCATCTGTCATATTTAATAGTCCAATAGGACGACATCGAATAACAGAACCTGGCAAGATAGGATATTGAGTATATACTAATACATCTAAAGGATCACCATCCAAAGATAATGTATTATTTATATAACCATAATTACAAGGATAAAACATTGTTGTAGAAATAAAACGATCAACAAATAATACTCCTAACTGTTTATTTACTTCATATTTTATTGGTGCTGAATTAGAAGATATTTCAATAATTACATTAATATCATTTGGTATTTGATTTCCAGCTGATACTTTATTTAAATTCATAATATATTATTTAAATTCTATATAATAAATATATAAAATGATATCAAATATATATTAATTATGTCAAAGAGTAATATACAATTAATTGATATAAAATAAAATAAAAAATAAAAAAAATGAAAATTTTTTCACAAATTATAGAACAACGTTCTAAATTGGAATCTAAAATATTAAATTCTGTAGTATTAGCTAAAAAAGAAACTAAAAATTTTGAAATAACAATTAAAAAAATAATTGGATTTAATATCCATATTCGTTATGGAATAACAGAGATATCAGAATTTTATAATAATGAATTATTTTCTATTAATATTTATAAAAATCATAAAAAAGGATATTCTGAAACAAATAATTTATCTATAAATAATATAAAAAATACCATATATAATGCAATTAATTTAAGTAATTATACAGTTTATGATAAATATTTAGGATTACTTAAATATAAATTATTTATTTTTAATAATATTAATTTAGATCTTTTTCATATACCTAATATAAATAAAATGAAATATATTCTTCTTCTTAAAGAAAGTGAAGAAATTGCATTAAATACAGATAAACGTATTATAAATAGTAATGGAGGAGATTTTAATAGTTTTGCAATGATTCATATATTTGCAAATAGTCTAGGAGTATTACAAAGTTATATTTCAACATATTATTCATTATATCTTTCTGTTATAGCTCAAGAAAATAACAAAATGGAATATAGTTGTTCATATTCTATATCCAGATCTCCTTCTAATTTATATTCTTCTAAAATATTAGGTGAAGATAGTGCACAAAAATCATTAAACAAATTAGGGGCACGTAAAATAAAAACTCAAAAATCTCCAATAATTTTTTATAATGAAATATCTTTTCTTTATTTAAACATTTAGCAGAGTTAATTAATGGATACTATGTTTATCAAAAATTAACATTTTTATTTAATTCATTAAATAAAATGATTTTTCCAGAATAGTTAAGTATTATAGAAAATCCTCATGTTTTACAAGGTTTAGGATCTAAACCATTTGATAATGAAGGAGTGCATATAAAAAAAATAACAATAGTAAAAAATGGAATATTACAAACATGGTTATTAAATAATTATACTTCAAAACAATTAAATATGGAAAATAATGGACATTCAGGAGGAATATATAATTGGTATATTAATAATAAAAATAATATAGATTATAATACTTTAATAAAAAAAATGAATAATAGTTTAATTATAACAGAATTAATGTCTGATGGAATTAATAATATTACAGGAGATTATTCTCGTGGTGCATCTGGTTTTTGGGTTGAGAATGGAAAAATTAAATTTCCAGTTAATGAAATAATAATATCTTCAAATTTAAAAAAAATATGGTTATCTATTTTAGATATTAGTAATGATATTGAAAAAAGAAATTCTATTCAATGCGGATCAATTCTTATATCTGAAATGATAATTTCAGGAATTTAAATATTATATAATTAATATTATTTATAATATAATATTTTATGGATAATTATAATTATTATATACTGATATTTATTTTATAAAATTATGACTACAGGACATTTATTTATTATTTCTGCTCCTAGTGGAACTGGAAAATCTTTACTTTTAAAATTATTATTAAAAAATAATAAATTTAAATTTAATATAAAATTATCAATTTCTTATACAACTAGAATCAAACGTACAGGTGAAGTAGATAATGAAGATTATTTTTTTATATCAAAAAAAAAATTTCAAACAATGATAAAAAATAACGAATTTTTAGAATATGCAAAAGTTTTTGGAAATTATTACGGCACTTCTAAAAAAAATATTAATAATATGCTACAAAATAATACAGATATTTTTTTAAATATTGATTGGCAAGGTGCAAAACAAGTTAGGAAAAAAATTCCTCAAGTTTGTAGTATATTTATATTACCTCCATCAATAGAAGAATTATACAAAAGATTAAATCTTAGAGGTAAAGATCATATAGACATAATTAATAAACGTATATTACAATCAAAAAAAGAAATATATCATTTTTATGAATATGATTATCTAATTATTAATAATAATATTAATGATGCAAAATTTGATTTACAAAATATTATTTATGCAGAACATTTAAAAATAAAAACACAATTTAATATATATAATAATTTTATTAATAAATTATTAAATGAGTAGTTTAAATTTATTTTTTTATTATAGATTTCATATATAGGTTTAATATGGCCAGATTAACTGTAGAAGATGCAATAAAAAAAATTGGGAATCGTTTTGATTTAATTCTTATAGCTGCAAAAAGAGCAAGACAAATACAAATAAGAGGTAAAAGTCCTTTATTATCTAAAAAAAATGATAAAACAACAGTTTTAGCATTAAGAGAAATTGAACAAGGATTAATAAACAAAAAAATTTTAAATGATCATGAAAACTTTGAAGATCAAGAATCTAATTCTATTAAAATTAAATCTATGAATTATTATTAACGAAAGATATTTCTTTATTAAGATAAAAAATATTATCTAAATAAATAATAATTACAAAATTTTTATATAAAAACTACTATATGGTATTAGTATATAAATAAATAATTTTAAATTATATAATTATATTTTATATATCAATATTTATTGCTTTTAAAGCATTATTTTTAATAAATAATCTTCTTGGTTCTACTTCATCTCCCATTAATGTAGAAAATAATTTATCTGCATTAATTGCATCTTGTATGGTAACTTTTAACATATTTCTGGTTAAAGGATTCATTGTTGTTTCCCATAATTGATTTGGATTCATTTCTCCTAATCCTTTATATCTTTGTATAGTAAAACTTTTTTTAGATTCTTGAAATAACCATTTCAATCCTTCTTCAAAAGAAGTTATATATTTATATTTTTCGTTACTTTTTATCAAATAAATTTTATTTATTTTTAATAAATATAATTTTTTACCTAAAAAACAAATTTTTTGATATTCATTACTATTAATAAAATTTTTATTTAAAAAATATTCACTTTTATTTCCATATTTATTTTCATAAATTATTGGTTCAAAAATATTTAATTCTGAATTTTTTATTATATAACCAGAATATGTAATATTAGTAAATTTACTATTCAAATAAAAAATAAAATTATTTAACCATAAATTAACATATTCATAAGAATCTAAATTTTGTAAAGGAGAATTATATAGTAACGAATGTAATATTTTAAATGTAAAACGATATTTTAAGTATTTTGTTAATTTTTTAAAATTATTGTATTCTTGTACTAAACTAAATAATTTATTTCCAGATAATTTTTCTTGTATTTTTTTAAAATAAAACACTGCTTTTTTTAAAGCTATATTTAATTTAAAAATTTCCATATCTTCATTATTTTTAATATAAGATTCTTTATTACCTATTTTAATTTTATATAAAGGTGGTTGTGCTATATAAATATAACCTTTTTTAATGATTTCTGGCATCTGGCGATAAAAAAAAGTTAGAAGTAAAGTTCTAATATGTGCACCATCGACGTCGGCATCTGTCATAATAATTATATTGTGATAACGTAGTTTTTCTAAATTGTAATTTTCAGAATTAATATTACATCCTAAAGCTGTAATTAAAGTAATAATTTCTTGAGAAGATATAATTTTACTAAATTTAGCTTTTTCTACATTTAAAATTTTTCCTTTTAAAGGTAAAATAGCTTGATTTTTCCTATTTCTGCCTTGTTTAGCCGATCCTCCCGCAGAATCTCCTTCAACCAAATAAATTTCAGATAATTTTGGATTATTTTCTTGACAATCTGATAATTTTCCTGGTAGCCTAGATATTTCTGTAAAATTTTGTTTACGAGTTATTTCTCTTGTTTTTCTAGCAGCATCTCTAACTTTTGCTGCATAAAGAATTTTTTCTACTATATTTTTTGCATCTGATGGATTTTCTAATAAAAAAAACATTAATTGTTCATTTATACAAGATTCTACAGCAGATTTTACTTCAGAAGAAACAAGTTTATCTTTTGTTTGAGAAGAAAATTTAGGTTCTGAAATTTTAATAGATATAATAGCTATTAATCCTTCTCTTGTATCTTCACCTATTGTATTAATTTGATTTTTTTTAATATATCTTTCTTTATCTATATATGATTTTAAAGTTCTTGTTATAGATGTTTTTAATCCTACTAAATGAGATCCACCCTCAAATTGAGGAATATTATTTGTAAAACAATATATACGTTCTTTAAAAGAACTATTCCATAACATAGCAACTTCAATATTAATATTATTTTTTTTTACATTAAAATAAAAAATTTTTTTATGAATAGCTTTTTTATTATTTAAATATTTAATAAAAGCTTTAATTCCACCTTTATAACAAAAATTATCTTGTTTATTATTATTTTCATCTTTAATAGTAATAGAAATTCCTGAATTTAAAAATGATAATTCTCTTAATCTATTAGATAAAATTATATAATCAAAATGTTTAATTTTAGTAAAAATTTTATGACTAGGCCAAAAACGAATATGAGTTCCAGTTTCTGTGCTTGTTCCTATAACATGTATTTTGGTTTGAGGTATTCCATTACAATATAATTGTTTATATAGTTTACCATTTCTTTTAATAATTAATTCTAATTTTTCAGATAATGCATTTACTACAGAAATTCCAACTCCATGTAAACCACCAGATATCTTATATGATATATTATCAAACTTCCCTCCAGAATGTAATACTGTCATAATTACTTCTGCTGCTGATGTATTCGTTTCTTTATGTATTCCAGTAGGAATACCTCTACCATCATCTTTAATAGAAATAGAATTATCATTATGTATGATAACATTAATATGTTTACAATAACCAGATAGAGATTCATCAATAGCATTATCTACTACTTCAAATACCATATGATGTAATCCAGTACCATCATCTATATCTCCAATATACATTCCAGGTCTTTTTTTTACTGCATCAAGTCCTTTTAATATTTTTATACTAGATGAATCATAATAATTATTTATCAAATTTAACTCTCATTATGTTTTGAATAATTTTATTATATTAATTATAGAATTAATAATAAAAATCATTAAGCAAGTTTTAAATTCTCATTGGCATGATCAAATAAACTTTATTATTTTCAATAATATCTTCTATTTTTATACTAGAGATAGAATCTATTAATGAAATTTTTATATATTTGTTTTTTAACGTATTTAATACATCTATTAAATATTCAATATTTAAAGATATTTCTATATTAGATTTTATATCATTAAATTCTTCTTCTATACTTAATAAATCTTCTGCTTGTTCATTATCAATATTACTTCCTAATATTTTTAAATATTTTTTATTGAATAATAATGTTACACCTTTTGTTTTTTTATTAACTAAAATAGAAATACGAATTAAGGAATTTTTAAAAAGTATTCTATTTATTTTAATAATTTTATAAAAATTTTGAGGTATAATTTTTGTATATTCTGGAAAAGAATTTTCAATAAGTTTAGATGTAAATTTTAAATTTTTTAAATTAAAACTAATATTATTATTATTTATTTTAATTTTTACTATATCATTATTATTATTTAATAAACGTAATAATTCTATTATACTTTTTTTAGGAATTATAACTGAATAATTTATTATTGCTTCATTTATTACAATACTACAAATTGATAATCTATGACCGTCAGTAGAAACCATATTTAATATATTATTTTTAATTTGAAATAAAGCTCCATTTAAATATTGTCTTATATCTTGATTTGCTATTGAAAAATAAGTGGCATCTATTAATACTTTTAATATTTTATTTGTTAAAAAAAATTCTAATTGACTTTCCCAGTATGCAATTACTGGGAAATTTATAGAAGGTAAAGTAGACATAATAAATTTACATTTTTCTGATGAAATTATTACTTGATTATTATCATTAATTGATATATTTATATTAGAATTTATAGGGAAACTTTTACATATATCATAAAATTTTTTACCGGCTATAGTAATAGAAAAATCATATTTATTTTGTAAATTTTTTAAAAAAGTGATTATTTCTATCTCTAAATTAGTACTTTTAAAGCAAATATTATTATATTTAACTTCTATTAAAATATTATTTATAATAGGTATTATTGGTCTATTATGAATAATACTTACTATTTTTTTTAATGGAATAATTAATTGTTCTCTGTTAATAATAACATATTTCATATTTATATAAATAAATAATATTTAAAATTTTAAATATTATTATATAGTTTAAAACTATTAAAATGATTTATTCTTAAATAACGTGAAACTATTATACATTAATTTAATTATATTAATCAATAATATTCATTATTAATTAAAATAATTAATTTTATTAAAATTGTATAAATATATTTTTATTTATGTAATAATAAACAATATAACTGTAATTAGGTAATATACAATGAAACGTACTTTTCAACCGTCTATAATAAAAAAAAAACGAATTCATGGATTCAGAGTTAGAATGTCAACAAAAAATGGAAGACAAATTTTAAATAGACGTCGTGCTAAAGGTCGAATGCGTTTAAGCATATCTGATAAAAAATAAATTGCAAAATTTAAATGAATAATTTAGATTTTTCTAAAAAAAAACGTTTATTATCATGTAATTTTAATTTTATTTTTAACAAACCATATAAAAAAAGTAATGAATATTACACTATTTTAAGCAAAAAAAATATATTTCAATATTCAAGATTAGGTATAATAATACCTAAAAAAATTATTAATAAATCACATATTAGAAATAAAATAAAAAGAATCATTCGTGAATATTTTCGTTTAAATCAATATAAATTACCTATTAGAGATTTTATTGTTATATTAACAAATAAAAAATTAATTAGTATTAATTATATTAATTTTAAAAAATATTTAAAAAAATTATGGAATATATATTAATATGTGATTTAGTTAATATTATTAATATTAAAAAATAAATTTATAGTTGTAAATATGTAAAATTTTTAATAAAAAATAAATTATTATGAAGATAAATTTATATAGAAATTTAATAATTACTATATTGAAAAAATAATAGAGAAAAATAAATAATGGATTCGCAACGAAATATAATTATTATTACTTTTATTTTAATTAGTTTTTTTATTTGGTATAATTGGCAAAAAATAAATAATTATATAAGTTATAATAAATATATAAAACATCAAAACACTACAAAAACTAATTTTAAACAAATTAATTTATATAACAATAGAAAAATTATAGTTAAAACTGATACATTTCTATTATCTATTGATCCTAATGGAGGTAATATTGATACAGTACAATTAATAAATTATTCAGAACAATTACATTCTAAAAAATTATTTACTTTTTTAAGTAAAAATTTAGGTTATACTTATCAAGTAAGTAGCGGTGTTTTTCAAAAAAATAAAAATAATTTTGAAAATAGTTTTGAAAATCCTTTTTTTTGGTCGAATCAAAAATTTTTTCAATTAGAAAAAAATAAAAATGTATTAAAAGTTCCTTTATTTTATTTTAAAAATAATATTTTATATGTCAAAACTTTTATTTTTAAAAGAAAAAATTATTCTATAAATATAGAACAACAATTTTTTAATAAAAGCAATAAAACTATAGAAATAGGAATATTTGGTCAAATTAAACAAACTGTTAATATACCACAAAAATATTTAAATAAAAAAAATAATATATCTGTTAAAGCCTTTAGAGGAATAGCTTATTCAACTGAAAAATATAAGTATAAAAAACATACATTTAATGATGTTTTAGAAAATAAAAATATTAATTTTAACTCTAATCAGGGATGGATTGCTATGTTACAACAATATTTTGCCACTGCTTTAATTTTACCTCAAAATAAAAATAATATAGTATATACAAAAAAAATTGATAATAATACTATAGGCATAAATTTTAAATCATCTACAACTATTATTTTGCCTAAACATAAAAAAATTTTATTATCGACTCTTTGGATTGGTCCTGAAATTCAAGCACAAATGGCAAAAGTTGCTCCTTTTTTAGATTTTACTGTTGATTATGGTATGTTATGGTTTTTATCTAAACCATTATTTAAACTACTTAATTTATTGTATAAATTAATAGGTAATTGGGGTATAGCTATAATTGCTATTACTTTAATAGTAAGAATTGTAATGTATCCTTTGTCTAGAACACAATATATTACTATTGCTAAAATGCGTATTTTACAACCAAAAATAAAAAAAATTAAAGCAAAATATTCAAATGATAAACATCTATTAAGTCAAGAAATCATAAAATTATACAAAAAAGAAAAATTAAATCCTTTAGGAGGATGTTTACCTTTTGTAATACAAATGCCAATATTTTTAGCATTATATTATATGTTAATAAATTCTGTAGAATTACGTCATGCTCCGTTTATTTTTTGGATTAAAGATTTATCATCACAAGATCCTTATTATGTATTACCTGTAATAATGAGTATTACTATGTATTTTATTCAAAAAACATCAAAAAATACATATGATGACCCTATACAAAAAAAAATTATGAATATAATACCAATTTTTTTTAGTTTGTTTTTTTTATGGTTTCCTTCTGGTCTAGTTTTATATTATATAATAAGTAATATATTAACAATAATACAACAAAAACTTATTTATTCTAAATATAAATAATTACATTTTAATTTATGATATAATGCAAAAACATATACATACAATAGTTGCTAGAGCAACTCCTTTAGGTAAGGGTAGCATAGGAATTATACGGATATCAGGAAATTGTTCTATTAATGTAATAAAAAAAATACTACATAGATCATATATGAAACCTAGATATGCATATTATTTACCCTTTTACTATAAAAATAAAATTATAGATAAAGGAATAGCATTATGGTTTCCAAAACCTAATTCTTTTACAGGAGAAGACATATTTGAATTACAATGTCATGGTGGACCTATAATATTAGATTTATTAATTAGATATATTATGACTTTCCCAGATATTAGAATAGCAAAACCTGGAGAATTTACAGAAAGAGCTTTTTTAAATAAAAAAATAGATTTGACTCAGGCAGAAGCAATTAGTGATTTAATTTTAGCTAATTCTAAAACAGCCGTTTTTTCTGCTATGAATTTATTAAATGGAAAATTTTCATTTTTATTAAATATTTTTACAAAAAATATTATTAATCTTAGAACTGATATTGAATCTTTTATTGAATTTGAAGAAAATGATATAAAATTATTTAAAATAGATGTTTCAATTAAGTTAAAAAAAATATTAAATGATTTATCAAAAATAATAAATCATGTTGATAATGGAATAAATATTAGAGAAGGAATAAAAATTATTTTTATAGGTCCACCTAATTCCGGTAAATCTAGTTTAATGAATTTACTTTCTGACAGAGATGTATCTATTATTACTGATATTCCAGGTACTACTAGAGATATCTTATATGAAAAAATTTATATTAATTCTGTTCCAATACAAATTATTGATACAGCTGGTATTAGAAATACTAAAAATAAAATTGAAAATATTGGAATCAAAAAAACTATAAATGAAATTAATAGAACGAATTATATTTTTCTAATAGTAAATGATAATATATCTAATAATAATTTATCAAAAATTATAAGTAAATATTTAAGCAATTTTAAAAAAAAAATACCAATAATTATTATTAGGAATAAAATAGATTTAACACATAATAATTCTGAAATTATAACAAATAATGAATTTATTACTATAAAGTTATCAGTTAAAACTAAAAAAGGTATATCTTTATTAATAAATTATATTAAAAAAAATATTACTAGTATCCATAATACTGAAGATATGTTTACTTCAAGAACTAGACATATTGATATATTAAAATCAGTATTTAAATATATTAAAAAAGGACAGTTAATATTTTCATCTATTGATTCTCCAATTGAATTGTTATCAGAAAATTTAAAATTAGCTCAAATAGAACTTGATAATATAACAGGAAAATTTACATCTAAAAATTTATTAGAAAATATTTTTTCTAAATTTTGTATTGGTAAATAAACTTATTTAAAATGCCTGAATTACCAGAAATAGAAGTTATTAAAAATCTTATTTATCCTTTTTTAAAAGGATATAATATTACTTATTCTATTGTACGAAATAAAAAATTAAAATATTTAATACCAAAAGAAATCATTTTTATTAATAATCAAAAAATTATAAATGTAAAGCGTCGAGGACGATATATAATATTGATATTACAAAATAATTCAATTATTATTCATTTAGGAATGACAGGAAATTTATTAATTATTAAAGATAATAAAAAAATAAATAAAAATGATCATATAGATTTGATTATTGATAATCATATTATATTACGTTATTCAGATATTAGAAAATTTGGTTTTTGGATATGGTATAATAAAAATTATAAAAATAATGTTTTTATAAAAAAATTAGGCCCTGAACCTCTTACAAAATCATTTAATAATTTATATTTATATAAAATTACTCAGAAAAAAAAAATACCTATAAAAGTTTTATTAATGATGAATGAAATAGTTGTAGGCATTGGAAATATATATTCTAATGAATCATTATTTATATCAAAAATATTACCTTACAGGAAAGCTAATACTTTAACTTTTACAGAAATAAATATTTTAGTTAAAAAAATTAAATATATTTTATATAAATCTATAAAAAACGGTGGTACTTCAATATGTAATTATATTGATCCTTATGGTAAAAAAGGAAATTTTAGCAAATTTTTATTTGTATACAAAAGAAATAACAAATTATGTAAAATATGTCAAACAAAAATTTTTAAAATGATTCATAGAAATAGAAGCACTTTTTTTTGTTCTGTATGTCAAATATAATTTTATATGTAAGTATTAAATTATTTAATTTTTTAATAGTTAATAAATTAAATAATAATTTTATTTGAAGTTTTTAATATAATTAATTTGATAATAGTTTTTATAAAATTTTTTTAAAATAATTCTACTAATTAAAAATAGTAATAAAGAAATTATAATTAATATAGTAGCTAAAGCATTTATTTCAGGAGAAACACCTATTTTAACCATAGAATAAATTTTCAAAGGTAATATTTCATAAGTTGGTCCAGTTACAAATGTTGAAATTGTTATATCATCCATAGATAAAGTAAAACTTAATAACCAGCTAGATAATATTGCAGGTAACATTAATGGTAATATAATTTTTGTTATGATAATATTATCACTAGCTCCTAAATCTTTAGCTGCTTCTATAATACGATTATCAAAATTTTTTAATCTAGAATAGATTGTGATAACAACATATGGAATACAAAAAGTAATATGAGAAAATAATAATGTCCAAAAACCTAATGTAAAATTTAGTAATATAAATAATAATAATAAAGATATAGCCATGATGATATCAGGTGATACAATAACTATAAATAATAAAATACTAATAAATGATTTGATATATAAATTACAATAATATAAAGTAATAGCAGTTAAAAAACCCATGATTGTGGCAAATGTTGCAGAAATTATAGCAATTGTTAATGAATGATATGTTGCTTCTATTAAAAAACTATTATTTATTATGTAATAATACCATTTAAAACTAAATCCTTGCCATTGATTTCCAAAATTAGACAAATTAAATGAATTTATTATAAGAATAATTATAGGAATATAAAACCAACTATATATTAAAAATATAAAAGAGTTACGTAAAAAGTATTTAAACATTAAAATTCCTTTTTATGAAAAATTTTTATTAATTTATAATATAATATTAAAAATATTCCTGTAACTAATATTACTACATTGCTTAACGCAGCTCCTAATGGCCAATCTCTTATATTAAGAAATTGATTTTTTATAATGTTTCCTATTAATAAATTTTTAGCTCCTCCCATTAAATCTGAAATATAAAACATTCCTATAGCAGGTAAAAATACTAATAAACATCCTGAAATAATTCCTGGTAATGTTAATGGTAATACTATATAAATAAAAATTTTCCATGATTTTGCTCCTAGATCTTTAGCTGCTTCTATACAAAACATATCTAGTTTTTCTAAACTAGAATATATTGGTATAATCATAAAAGGTAATAGAATATATACTAATCCTAAAATAACAGCAAAAGATGTATACATAATATGTATGGGATGATTAATTAATTTTAAATGTATAAGAATACTATTAAAATAACCATGAATACTAAAAAAATTTTTTAAAGAAAAAATTCTAATTAATGAGTTAACCCAAAAAGGTAAAAAAAAAAAAAATAACATTATAGATCTATAATAATAAGATATTTTAATTAAACACCATGAAAATAAATATCCGATTATAAAACAAATAAATGTTGTTATTAATGATATATATAAAGAATATATAAATATATTTATATATAATTTATCTAAAATTAATTTATAATTATATAAAGTTATATTAAATTTAATAAAGTTAATATCATCTTTTGTCATAAAACTAACAATTACTATTATTAAATTTGGGAGGAAAATAAATAATAATAACCAACTTATTACTATAAAAATTATTATTTTTCTAGAATGTTTTGTTATTTTTTTCATAAGGTAATACTACCTCCCATGTTTCAACCCAATTAATTACCATTTTTTGATTTATAGAATGATCAAAATTAGGATCATCTTCATTAAAAAATTCACTTACAGTAATTATTTTACCATTTTCAAGTTGTAAAGTAGATTCTAATGTCATTCCTTTATAACTTTGATTTTTAACATATCCAATTAAACCATTTATATTTTTATCATTTTTAGTATCTATTTCTTTAATTCTTAAATCTTCTGGCCTTAATAAAACATGTATTTTTTCTCCTGTAATAACAGGAAAAAGAACTCTTATATTACATAAATATCCTTCTAAGTTAGCTATTACTTGTGTATTATTTAATCTTTTTATAATAGTAGCATTAAATATATTTATATCTCCTATAAATTTAGCAATAAATAAATTTTTTGGTTCTTCATATATTTCTCTAGGAGTACCATCTTGTTCTATTTTTCCATTACGTAATACAACAATACGATCTGACATAGTTAATGCTTCTTCTTGATTATGAGTAACAAATATAAAAGTAATACCTAGTTTTCTTTGTAACATTTTTAGTTCATTTTGCATTTTTTTTCTTAGTCTATAATCTAAAGCTGATAATGATTCATCTAATAGTAAAATTTTAGGTTTATTAATTACAGCTCTAGCAATAGCTACTCTTTGTTGTTGTCCTCCAGACAATTCATATGGTTTCCTATTAGCAAAATTTTGTAATTGGACCATATTTAAAATATTTTCTACTCTAAATTTTATTTCTTTATATGTTTTTTTTTTCATTTTTAGTCCAAAAGCGATATTATCAAATACAGACATATGAGGAAATAGAGCATAACTTTGAAAAACAGTATTAATTTGTCTATTTGCTGCTGAAATATGAGTAATTTTTTTTTGATCTAATATAATAGTACCACTATCAACTTTTTCTAAACCTGCTATTAATCTTAAAATTGTTGTTTTACCACAACCTGATGGTCCTAATAAAGTAATAAATTCACCATTATTTATAGTTAAACAAAAATTAGAAATAATTTTTTTACCAAAAAAAGATTTAGTAATATTATTAAGAGTAACTAATACTTTTTGAATATTTTTTTTCATGAATAAGCTCTAACTAAAATAATTTTATAATATTATTTTATTAAACATATTAATTAATTAATTAAAAATTAAATATATATAAAATATTAAATAAAAAATTTTTTAAGTTTTTTTTATTAATTTTATATTATAATTTATGTAATTATTAGGAAAATATTTTTTCATTAAAAATTTTAAATTTATTAATAAAATTATATATTTCTTAAAAATATTTTTTTTAAAATAATTTTTTTATTTTTTTATATATGTTATATTTTTTTATAATATATTCTATTATTTTACTAATTATTTATTAATTTTCTATATTTTTTAAAATAAAATAAATTATTTTTATATAGTATTTTTTATTAAAAAATATATATTTTATTAAATTTTAATTCAAAAAATTTTAATAATATATATATATTAAATATTTTTATTAAAACTAATTAAAATATTGTTAATAAACAAAATATAATAAAATATTCTAATAATATAATTATTAATATTCTATTGAATTAAATAAGAAATTCTAAAAAATTATCAGTGATTCAATAAAATTTTTATTTAATTTGTACTTGATTAATCTATATATAGATAATAGTATCCTACTATTTATTTTATTTAAAATTATTAATTTATAGTTTAACTAGTTATTTTTTTATTAATAGTAGTTAAAATAGCAAATTTTTCATTTATACAAAATAAAATAATAATTTTTTCTATTTAAATGCTAATGTTATTATAGCAAAAATATTTTATTTATATAAATAAAATATTTTTTAATATATATAATATCATTGAAAATGATAAATTATTAATATTTTCTGATATATAAATAAAATAAATAAATGTTAAAATTAAATTAATTATATATTAATTTTTTTTTCAATTATACCACCACCTAAACAAACAGATCCAGAATAAAATACTGCTGATTGTCCAGGAGTAATACTAGATATTGGACTATTAAAATAAACTTGTATTTTATTATTATCTAATAATTTTATTTTACAATATATTTCTTTTTGTCTATATCTAGTCTTAATAGAACAAATGTTTGGTAAGTTAAATGGATAATTAATCCAACTAATATTTTTAGCTATTAATCCAATAGAAAATAAATTAGGATTATCTTTTCCCTGAGCTACAATTAAAATATTTTTTTTTATATCTTTTTTGATAACATACCATGGTTTACAATTATTATTATTTAATATTCCACCTATTCCTATTCTTTTACGTTGTCCTAATGTATAATGTATTAATCCTTTATGTTTTCCAATAATTTTACCATTTAAATCAACAATATCTCCTGATTTAGTAGATAAATATTTATTTAAAAATTCAAAGAAATTTTTTTTACCTATAAAACATATTCCTGTAGAATCCTTTTTTTTTGCATTAATAAAATTTAATTTTTTAGCAATTTTTCGAACTTCAATTTTATTTAATCCTCCAATAGGAAATAAAATTTTTTTTAATTGTTTTTCTTTTATTGTATATAAAAAATAACTTTGATCTTTATTTTTATCAATTCCTTTTAATAAATAAAATTGATGTTTAATTTTTTTGCATCGAACATAATGTCCTGTACTAATAAAATCAGCTTGTAAATTTTTTAAAGCAAAATTCATAAAATATTTAAATTTTATTATTTTATTGCATAAAATATCAGGATTTGGAGTATTACCTATTTTATATTCATAAAGAAAATTTTTAAAAACATATTCCCAGTATTCAAAAGAAAAATTTATTTTATGTAAATAAATATCTAATTGATCACAAATTTTTTCAGCATCATATAAATCTTTTTTAATACTACAATTTTTATTATCATCTTCTTCCCAGTTTTTCATAAACAATCCTTCTACTTGATAATTTTGTTTTTTTAATAACCAAGCAGAAACAGAAGAATCAACACCACCAGAAATAGCAATTATTACTTTTTTTTTTAACATTATTTTATTTATAAATTTTTTGTTCAAATTAAAATATATAAATTATTAAATTTATTTTTTTTACATTTTATTAATTGTTTTTATACCCAAAAGATTTAAACCTGTTTTTAAAAATTTAGTAGTAGTAAATACTATCTTTAATCTACTAGTTTTAATTAAATCATTTTGTATATTTAATATATTACAATTTTCATAAAAGTGAGAAAATAATGTAGTAATTTTATATAACCAATTACATAGTATATGTGGGGTACCATCTTTTATAACTTTGAAAATTATTTCTTCAAATTCTAAAAAAGTAATAGCTAAATTAATTTCATAATTATTAGAAAAATTTATTTCAAAGTTAGAAAACTTATTAAAATCAATTTTTGACTTAATTAATATTGATTTTGCTCTTACATAAGCATATTGTATATAAGGTGCTGTATTACCATTTAAAGAAAGCATATCATCCCAGTTAAAAACATAATTAGTTATTCTGTTTTTAGATAATTCAGAATATTTAATAGCTGATATACCTATTATAGCAGACAAATTTTCTAATTCATTATCTTTTATCATAGGATTTTTTTTTAAAATTACTTTTTTTGATCTAATTATAGATTCTTCTATTAAAAGACTTAATTTAATATTTTTTCCTGTACGAGTTTTAAACGGTTTATTATTATGATCTAATATCATACCAAACATATGATGTTCTAATTTTACATATAAAGGTGCATAATTAGCTTTTTTTGCTATTAAAAAGATTTGTTTTAAATATTGATTTTGTCTTGCATCTACATAATATATGATACGATCAGCTTTTAATATTTTACAACGATATTTTATACAAGCAATATCTGTAGTTGCATAAAGATATGCACCATCTTTTTTTTGTATAACAATTGCCATTGTATTATTATTTTTATTTTGTATTTTTTTAATAGGTATAACAGTAGTGCCATTACTATTAATAGCTAATCCTTTTTTTTTTAAATCTAAAATAATTTTTGGTAACATATAATTATATGTACTTTCACCAAAAGTATCTTTAGAAGATAATAAAACATCAAGTTTTTTATATAAAAAATAATTATGATTCATAGTAATTTGAACAAATTTTTTCCAAATTTTCAAACAAAATGGATCATTATTTTGTAGTTTCACAACATATTTTCTAGATTTTTCAGCAAACATTACATCATTATTATATTTAATTTGTGCTTTTTTATAAAATTGATCTAAATCAGACAAAACAATGTTTTTTTTATTTTGTTGTTTAAATTTTAAAAATGCGATTAACATACCAAATTGTGTACCCCAATCCCCTATATGATTAACTTTGATTACATTATGTCCTAAAAAAGTTAATATACGTACTATAGAATCTCCTATTATTGTCGATCTTAAATGTCCAATATGCATTTCTTTTGCAATATTAGGACCAGAATAATCTATAACAATATTTTTAATTTTTATTTTTTTTAAAATACCTAATTTTGAGGTATTTAATAATAAATTTATTTGTTTAGATATCCATTCTTCTTTAATAAAAATATTAATAAATCCTAATGTAGATATTTCTATATTTTTTATTACATTTTTTAAATTTATATTTTGTATTACTTTAATGGCTAATTTTTGAGGATTTTTGTTTAATTTTATAGCAGCAGATATAATACCGTTTACTTGATAATGACCAAATTTTATTTTTTTACATTTACGTAACATCACATTATATTCTAATGGTATTCCTGATTTAATCATTGCACTTTGAATATTTTTTGAAAGAATTTTTTTAATATTCATTAATTTTACCTAATTTAATAAATTTTTTAATAAAATTAATTTTTCTATAATTTATCAATTGCATATTCTATTCTTTTTAATGCTTTTTTCAATATATCATGAGTACAAGCAAAATTAAACCTAATAAAATTATCGTTTCCAAATTCTTTTCCTGAAGATAAACCTACACCATATTTTTCAAAATATAATACTGGATTAGAAATTTTCATTTTAGAACAATCAATCCAACCAAGATATGTAGCTTCTGGTTTTAACATACTTAAATAAGGTAATTTATTTATTTTAGAAAATAAAAAATCACGATTTATTTTTAAATATTTAATTTGTTGATTTAACCAATTATTACCATAAGTCCATGCAGATTCTGCTGCAATATATGATAATATATCTATATTAGGATTTAAACCTTTTTTAAATAAATTAAATTTATCACGTAATTTTTTATTTGGAATAATAGCAATTGCAAAATTTAATCCTGATATATTAAATGATTTAGAAGGAGACATTAAAGTTATGGTACATTCTGCAGCATCATCATTAATAGATGCAAACGGTATATGTTTTATATTTTTTTCAAAAATTAAGTCACAATGTATTTCATCAGAACAAACAATTAAATTATATTTTTTAACGAATTCTAAAATTTTTTCTAATTCATAATATTTATATACAGTTCCTACGGGATTATGTGGATTACATAACATTATTAATTTTTCATTACCATTAATATTTTTATTTAAAAAATTAAAATCTATGATTAATCTATTATTTATATTAATTAATTTTATATATTTTTTGTGTCTTTTAACTATATCAGTTGCATATATAAATGGAGGATATATAGGCGTTGGTATAATTACAGAATTTTTATTAGTAGTAAATGTTCTGACAGTCAAATTTAATCCACAAACAACTCCATTAATATATATAATCCATTCAGGATTAATTTCCCATTTAAAATTTTTCCATAATCTTTCAATAATAATATTTGATAAATTTTTTGGAATTATTCCATATCCTAAAACACCATGATTAATTCTTTGTTTTAATGCATTTAATATACATGGAGGACAAGAAAAATCACTATCAGCTATCCATAAAGGTATAATATCTTTATTATATTTATTCCATTTTAAACTATCACTTTTAGATCTATCAACAAACTTATTAAAATCAAAATTTTTTATTATCATATTAATGAATTAATTACATATATAAATATATTGATTATATCAAATGAATTTAATATGAATATATAAAAAAATTTATTTAATTTTAATATAATTAAAAATTAATAAAATAACTATTTATTATCTAATAAAATTTATTATTATAATAATATATTTCATATTTTTAAAAATTATTCTATTTTATACTCATATTTATAATATAATATTATTATAATCTTATTTATTTAAAAAAATAAAAAATTACTATCATTATTTATTTTTTAAAATTAATTAATGTTAAATAAATCTTTTAAGTTTTAAATAACAGGTATGTATTATGAATAATAGAATTTATTGTGGAGAAATTAATACAAAATATATAAATCAAAAAGTAGTTCTTTATGGATGGATAGATACTTATATAAATTTAGGAAAATTAATTTTTGTTAATTTAAGAGATCGTGAAGGAATCATACAAATTGTTTTTACTTCTGTAGATAAAAAAATTTTTAAATTAGCTAAAACATTACGTAATGATTTTTGCATTAAAGTTATTGGTAAAGTAATAAAAAGAAAAAAGAAAAATTTAAATTTATCAACAGGAGAAATAGAAATAATAGCATCAAACTTATTTATTATAAATAAATCAAAAGCATTACCTATAAATAATAATATTCTGAATAAAGAAGAAATTAGATTAAAATATAGATACATAGATCTTAGACAATTAAAAATGTTAAAAATAATAAAGAAAAGATCACTTATTACAAGTTATATTAGATTTTTTTTAGAAAAACATAAATTTTTAAATATTGAAACACCTATTTTAACTAAATCTACTCCAGAAGGATCTAGAGATTATTTAGTTCCTAGTCGTATACAAAAAAAAAATTTTTATGCATTACCACAATCACCTCAAATTTTTAAACAATTACTAATGATTGCTGGACTAGACCGTTATTATCAAATTGCTAAATGTTTTCGTGATGAAGATTTAAGATCAGATCGTCAACCAGAATTTACTCAAATTGATATAGAAGCATCTTTTGTGAATTTTAACAATTTTAAAAATTTAATAGAAACAATGATATCTTATTTATGGAAAAATATTTTAAATATTAACTTAAGAAAATTTACTATAATGACTTTTCATGATGCTATGAATAATTATGGTACAGATAAACCTAATTTAAGAAATCCATTAAAATTAGTAGATTTAACAGATATATTAGATATTAATAACCAAAAAAAAAATAATAATAATATTTTTCAGAGAAAAGTATCAATTCGTATTAAAAATAAATATATTAAAAATACAAATAATAAAATATTAGATACTTATTCAGTATATGTAAAAAAATATGGTACTAATGATCTTAATCTTTTTAAGATACAAAATAATAATTTGATTAAATTATTTAAAAAAAATAATAAATTAAATTTTTTTATGGACGATCAAATATCAAAAGATATTATATTACGTAATAAAGCTAAAGATAATGATTTAATTTTTTTAGGAACAGAAAAAATAAATGGAACATTAAGCTCTATGGGTATTTTAAGAGAAAAATTATCTATAGATTTAAATATAATAAAAAAAGATTTATGGTTTCCTTTATGGATTATTAATTTCCCTTTATTTAAAAAAGATAAGATAGGTAATCTTATTTCAATGCATCATCCATTTACAGCACCAATAGAATATAATATAAATAATTTTAAAAATAATCCAGAAAATATTCTTTCTGATTCATATGATATAGTGATTAATGGATATGAAGTTGGTAGTGGTTCAGGAAGAATATATAATAACAAAATACAAAAAATAATATTTGATATATTAAAAATAAATAAACAAATACAAACAAAAGAATTTGGATTTTTTTTAGAAGCTTTAAAGTTTGGTACACCTCCTCATAGAGGAATAGCTTTAGGATTAGATAGATTAGTTATGCTTCTTACTAATACTAATAATATTCGTGATGTAATAGCTTTTCCTAAAACTAATTCAGGTACATGTTTAATGACTCAATCTCCAAATTTAATTAGTCAAGATATTTTAAAAGAATTAGGATTATTTTATGTATAAAAAATTATTAATATAAAGGAAATTTTTATGGCCGGACATAGTAAATGGTCTAATATGCGTTATCGTAAAGCATCACAAGATATAAAAAAAGATAAAATTTTTACTAAAATTGCTAGAGAATTAAATACTGCTAGTAAATTAGGAGGAATAATTAATCCACAATATAATACTAAATTACGTTTAGCTATAGAAAAAGGTTTATTAAATAATATGAATAAATCTACAATAAAAAAAATATTATTTAAAAAATTAAATCAAAAAAAAAAAATATTATCGAATAATATAAAAAATATTTTTTATGAAGGTTTTGGTCCTGGAAACATTGCAATTCTTATCAAGTGTATTACAGATAATAGAAATAGAACAATATCTGTAATAAGAAATTCTTTTAATAAAATAGGATATCGTTTAGGAAATAGTGGTTCTGTTTATTATATGTTTAAAAAAAAAATTATAATATCATTTATTAATAATAATAATTTAGATAAAATTATAGATATTGCTGAAAATTTACAAGCTGAAGATATCATCTTTAATGATAAAATAATTGATGTTATTTTTAATAAAAAAAAATATAAGTCACTTTTATTAGAAGAAAAAAATTTTTTAATTAAACCAATAAAATTTAAATTAACTATGATACCTTTAATTAAAAAAAATATTGATTTATTAACAAAAAATAAATTTGTATTTTTCTTAAATTTATTAAAATTAAATAATGATATACAAGAAATTTATCATAACGCTAATATCTAAATATTAATATATTTGTAATTTTTTAATTATTTTATAATAAAAATATATATTTTAAACATGTATAAATTATTATTTTTAATAAATAAATAAAATTTATAATTTATTATATTTTTTATATAAATATTAAAATTATAGCAAAAAATATCTTTAAATATAAATATGAAAAAATCATATTTTATTTTTATTTATTTAAGAAATAATATAACACCTAATAAAATTATATATATTTGCAATATTAATAGCAAAAATAACACCTAATTTTATTAAATAAAACTCTATTAAAAATTTTAAATAAAATTTTTTATTTAAAATAATATTATTAATTTATTAGAATATTAAAATTTATTATTTATATTTTTAGTCCTATAATAAAACATTAAAATGATATTAAAATTAATATGTATTACATTATAACTAATTATTTTACTTAGTAATTTTCAATATTGGATCAATACCTGCAATAACTTTCCCAGAATATTTTTTTATTGATTTTATATCTTCAATATTAGAAATTACTATAGGAGTTAATACAGACTTTGCTGTTTTTATTAAATAATCTAAATCTAATTCAATAATTATTTCTCCTTTTGTAACTGTATTTTTTTCTTTAAAATTAAATATACGTTTAAATCCCTTTCCTTTTAAATTAACTGTATCAATACCAAAATGGACAAATAATTCTATTTTATTATTTGATATAATAGAAAAAGCATGATTAGTATCAAAAATTTTTCCGATAGTTCCATCTATTGGAGCAACAATAAAATTTCCTGTAGGATTAATTGCTATTCCATCTCCTATAATTTTATCTGAAAAGACAGAATCTGGAACAGTTTTTATATCAACTATTTCTCCAGAAATAGGTGCTAAAACTTTAATAGTAGTAGTTTTTTTTATTATTTTTTTTTTAATTTTTTGAAAAATATCAGTAAAAAAATTCATTTTATCTCCTAAAATATATTTTTTATAAAATATATTAGTATTGTTTATTAAATTCAAATATAAGATTATTAATATCTTTATTAGTAGATTGTAATAAGATATTATCTGCTAAAACTTTTGCTTTATTCATTTCTGTATTTCTAATAATATTTTTTATTTTAGGAATAGATGCTGAACTCATACTAAATTCATCTAATCCCATTCCTAATAAAATTGGAATAACATTTTCATCACTAGCTAATTCACCACACATACCAGTCCATTTACCTTCTGCATGTGACGCATCAATAACTTTTTTAATTAAATAAAAAATAGATGGAGATATAGGTTTATATAAATGAGAAATTAAATCATTACCACGATCTACAGCTAATGTGTATTGAGTTAAATCGTTTGTTCCTATACTAAAAAAATCAATTTCTTTTGCTAAATGGTTAGCAATAATAGCAGATGCAGGAGTTTCTACCATAATACCTACTGGTATATTTTTATTAAAATTATGTTTTTCATTTTGAAGTTGTTTTTTTAAAAAATTTAATTCTTCTTTTAAAAAATAAACTTCTTCAATAGAAATAATCATTGGAAACATAATACATATCTTTCCAAATACTGATGCTCGTAAAATAGCTCTTAATTGTGTATGTAATATTTCTGTACGATCCATAGTTATTCTAATAGCTCTCCATCCTAAAAAAGGATTATCTTCTTTAGGTAAATTCATATAAGGTATATTTTTATCTCCTCCTATATCCATAGTACGAATAATAACAAGTTTTCCATTCATACTTTTTGCTACTGTTTTATAAGCATGAAATTGTTCTTCTTCTAAAGGTAAAGAATTACGATTCATAAATAAAAATTCTGTACGATATAATCCAATTCCTTCAGCACCATTTTTTTTAGCATTATTTAAATCTTTTGATGAACTAATATTAGCACATATTTCAATTTTAAATTGATCTTTAGTTATAGCTGGTAATTTACTTAATTTTATTAATTTATTTTTTTCAAAAATAAATTTATTATGTATTAATTTAATTTTATCAATTATTACATTTTTAGGATTTATATATATATTATTATTAATACCATCTAATATTAAATAATCATCTGTTTTTACTTTACTAGTAATGTTTCCTGTACCTACAATAGCAGGTATTTCTAAAGAACGAGCTATTATTGCTGTATGAGAAGTTTGACTACCAAAATCTGTAATAAATCCTAAAATTTTTTTTAAATTTAATTGAGTTGTTTCTGATGGTGTAAGATCTTTAGCAATTAAAATTACTTTATTTTTTATTTCACTTAAATTAAAAAGATTTTTACCTAAAATATTTCTTATTAAACGATTACCAATATCTTTAATATCAATTATTCTAGATTTTAAATATTCATCATCAATATTTTCTAATGATTTTATTTGACATTTCATTACATGATTTACTGCAGCATCAGCTGATAAAAAATTATTTTTTATTAATGAAATAACTTCTTTAATCATTTCTTCATCTTGTAAAAGTACAATATGTCCTTCAAATATAAATTTTTTATCATTATTAAAATTTTTAATTGTTTTATTTTTAATTAATTCAAGTTGCTTAATTGATTTTTTTTGTCCTTCAAAAAATTTTTCAATTTCACATTCTATTTGATTATTCATAATTTTATTATGATTAATAATAATATTATCTACTTTTAATAAAAATGCTCTACCAAAAGCAATACCAGGAGAAGCTAAAATTCCTGAAATCATATTTTACCTCTATTATCATCTAATGATTTTATATTAAATATTATTAATTTCAATAATATATTATTAAAATATAAATTTTATTATTTAATAAATATTAGTAGAATTATTTTATTATAATTATTTTATTAATAATTGAGAATAATATTATCTTAAATAATTTTATTTATATACATATATTATAATTTTTCAATAATTTTTACCAAATATTCTATTGCTTTTTTCTCATCTTTTCCACAAGCTGTCAAAATAATTGAAGTTCCTTTAGTCATTCCTAATGTTTGTATTTTAAATAAACTTTTAGCATTAACTGTTTTTCCATTAGATGTAATTGTTATATCAGATATAAAATTTTTAGCTTCTTTTACAAAAAGTGCTGCTGGACGAATATGTAAACCATGAGTATTATTAATAATAATTTCTTTTTGAAACATTATTTTTTCCTAAATTTTAATTAATTTATTATTTTAAATAATTTATAGATTTAAATGATATAAAATATATATTATTAAAATAATAATTTTATATAAAATTAATAATTATAAATTAATTATTGTAAAATTTAATAAATAGCATAGATCAATGATCTTGGCTACTAATTACTATAAGTAATTAATAACTAATATAATTTTTATATAAATCATAATAAATTTAATTTTAATAATATTTAATGAATTATTTTGTTATATATTATAACCATATTTTAGATGGTGTAATAATTACTGGTAATGGAATATCCCACTTACAAATAGGAAAATTATTATTTAATTGATAATCATAAGCTATTCCTATAGGTAAAGTATTGTTATTTTTTTTTAATAATCTATCATAATATCCACCACCCATACCTAATCTATAACGATCTTCATTAAACAATACTATTGGTACTATTATTATATCTAATATATCTATTAAAAATAAAGATTCTTTTTGAATATTAGGTTCTAAAATATTATATCTATTAAATTTTAATATTGTATTAGGAGTATATTTAGAAAAAAATAATTTTCCTTCAATATTTGGATCTATAATAGGAACATAAACTATTTTATTTTGTAACCATAATTTTTTAATTAATAAATTTGTATTTATTTCTCCTAAAAAAGAAATATATAGTCCTATATTTTGACTTTTTTTAAATGAAATAAAATTTATAATTTTACTAGTAATAATATTATCTAATATATTTTTATTTATACAAGAAAAATTTTTTCTTAACTTATTATATTTATTACGTATTTTTATACGTTGAAGTATTTTTTTATACATATAAATTGTATTATGAATAATGTTTAAAAATTAAATTTTATATAATTTATTTTGTTATAATTAAAATTATATTTAAAAAATTTTATATACTAAAAATATTTTTACAATTAATTAAATTTATATAAATATATAAAACATATATTTTATATATATCAAAAAATTATTAGTTTAATAAACTATTAATTTTATTAAAAATTACTAAGATATTATAGGTTATAGTAATTATGACACAAATATTTGATTTTTATCATAATAAAAATGGTTTTTTAACAAAAACTATATTTTCTATTATAAAAAAATATAATTCTCCAATTTGGTTATATTGTGCAGAAACTATAAAAAAACGTATTTTGCAATTAAAAAAATTTGATACTATTAGATTTGCTCAAAAAGCATGTTCTAATATTAATATTTTAAAATTAATGAGAAAAGAAGGTGTAAAAGTAGACGCGGTATCATTAGGAGAAATAGAGAGAGCAATAGCAGCTGGATATAATAATAAAAATAAAGATGATATTATTTTTACAGCAGATATATTTGATATTAATACATTGAAACGTATTATAGATTTAAATATTACTGTTAATGTTGGTTCTATAGATATGTTACATCAATTAGGTAAATCATCTAGAAATCATAATATTTGGTTACGTATTAATCCTGGTTTTGGACATGGACATAGCAAAAAAACTAATACTGGTGGTGAAAATAGTAAACATGGAATTTGGTATACGGATTTAAAAAAATCAATTGCAATTATAAATAAATATAATTTAAAATTAATAGGAATGCATATTCATATAGGTTCAGGTGTTAATTATTCTCATTTAAAAAAAGTATGTAATGCTATGGTTAGTTATGTATTAGAACCTTATATTCCTCAAATTAATGTAATATCTGCAGGTGGTGGTTTATCTGTTCCATACAAATTATATGATCAAATTATTGATACAAATCATTATTATAAATTATGGAATCAAGCACGTGATATTATTAATGATCATTTACAGAAGAAAATAAAATTAGAAATTGAACCGGGAAGATTTTTAGTAGCAGAATCAGGAATATTAATATGCCAAATATGGGCTATAAAAGAAATAAAAGAAAAAAGATTTATTTTAGTAGATGTAGGTTTTAATGATTTTATGAGACCTGCAATGTATGGTAGTTATCATTATATATCAGCTATTTCTTCAAATGGAATAGATATGTCATATTTACCAAAAATTAAATCTATAGTTGCTGGTCCTTTATGTGAAGCTGGAGATGTATTTACACAGTTAGATAATGGAGAAATAACATTTTGTTTATTACCAAATGTTAATGTTGGAGACTATTTAATTTTTCATGATACTGGAGCTTATGGAGCATCTATGTCATCTTATTATAATAGTAGACCCTTAATACCAGAAATATTAATTGAAAATGGTATTCCAAGAGAAATTCGTCGTCATCAAAAAATACAGGAATTAATTGATTTAGAACTTTATTAAATTATTAAAATATTTTTTATAATTTTAATTTAATTAAATTAATTATTATAACATTTATTTTAATAATTATTATCTTTTATATAAAAAATTTTATTTATTAAGTCAGAATAACTTATTAAATTATATTTTTTTAAATAATAAATATATAAATTTTTATTTAAAACATTATTTATAAATTTATAAATAATGTTTTTGTAAATTTTTTTTTTAAATAAAAAGCTCTAGGTGTTGTTAATATAATTTCATTATTTTCATTTATAGTTTTTATTAATTTATTTTTATTAGATTTTGTCTTTACTAATAAAATAGTACCATTATAATAATTCATATATTCTATTTTACCAGAAACAAGTAATTTCATTAATTCTAACCAATCTTTATATAAGTTTTTATAATTTTCTTTTGAAGGTTTCCATAAAATAGGATTACCTATTACTCTCATTTCAAAAGGAACATTTTCATTTTTGGTTATAATAGGAATCCATAAAATTTTTGATAATTTATTATATAATTTACTTTTTTCCCAAATAATAAAATTTTTATTTTTTAAAGGTAAAGAACATATAAATGTATTATTAATAGTATTTCCTTTTTCATTAATAGGAATAGTTTTAATTTCTATACCTATTTGTGGTATATCTTGATTAAATATATTTTTTTGCTGAGATCCTAATAAATATAATTCAATTAATTTACCTATCCATCCTTTATCTTTATTTAAATTTATTGGAATATGTAAATTTAACCATTCTGCAATATTACTTAAACAATAACCTGTCATTAATGTAGCTCTCAGAAATAATATTTCTTCATTATTAATATTATTAGAAAAAATTTTATTTATACACATATAAATTGTACCTACTAGAAAAATGCTTTAAAATAATTATTTTGAATAATGATAAAATGAATATACAATATTTATCTTTTCCAAAAATTAATCCAATAGCTATTACAATATATGGTATCAATATTTATTGGTATAGTTTAATGTATTTATTTAGTTTTTTATTTGTAATAAATATGTCAAAATATAAATCACATAGTGATTTGTATTGGAATAATAAAAAAAATGAGATTTTATTATATTTATCTTTTATAGGTCTTTTATTAGGTGGTAGGTTAGGATATGTATTATTTTATAATTTACAATATTTTTTAGTTCATCCTATATTTTTATTTCGAGTAAGAGAAGGTGGTATGTCTTTTCATGGAGGATTAATTGGTGTTGTTTTTGTAATTTTTATATATTCTCTTTATCAAAAAAAAAATTTTTTACAATTAACTGATTTTATTGTCCCTTTAGTTCCTTTTGGACTAGGTATGGGTAGAATAGCAAATTTTATTAATTGTGAATTATGGGGAAGAGTTACTATTAACATTCCATGGGCAATAATATTTCCAAATTCAACTAAATCAGATTTGATGTATATTCAAAATCATCCAAATTTTATATATTTATTTATAAAATATGGTAATTTACCTAGACACCCATCACAAATTTATGAATTTCTTTTAGAAGGATTAATATTATTTATTATTTTAAATGTAAAATTTGTTAAAAAAAAAACATTAGGGTATAATACTAGTATATTTTTATTATTTTATGGTATATTTCGTATTTTTGTAGAGTTTTTTAGAGATCCTGATGTACAATTAGGTTTTTTTTATAATTATATAACTATGGGTCAAATATTATCTTTACCAATGGTTTTTATAGGATTACTAATGTTATATTTTTATCACATAAAAAAACCTGATTAATTAATCACAAAATAAATCTAAATATTTATGTATTTAGTCTAATTAATGATGTGTTTTATATAAAAAAATAATATCTATACATGTTTACAATATATCGTTCTAATGATTTGGATATTTTACTAAATTTAATAAAATATAATATTTTAGAAAATCCATTAAAGAATCCATTACGAACAGAAATTATAATTTTATCTGATTTAACATTAATTCCATATTTAAAGATTAATTTATCTAAGATAATAGGAATACATGCTAATATTAATTATATTAATCCAGAAAGATTTATTTGGGATTTATTTATAAAAATTATTCCAAAAATTTCTAAAGAAAATATTTTTAATAAAAAAATGATTATTTGGCAATTAATGAGTATTATTCCAAAAATAATTATTTTACCTGAATTTAAAAATTTTAAAAAATATTTAAATGATATTAAAAATATTAATTATTTATTTCAAATATCAATTCAAATTGCTAATTTATATGATGAATATCAAAAATATCGTCCAAAATGGTTATTTTTATGGGAAAATGATCAAAAAATATTTCTTTTCAATGATAAAGATCAGATTTGGCAAGCTAAATTATGGAAAAAATTAATTATATATAACAAAATAATATTAGGTAAACAATTATGGTATTTAAGTAAATTATATAATTATATAATTCATATTCAAAATAAAAAAACAATAAAATATTCTATATTACCAGAAAGAATATTTATTTTAGAAACACAAAATATACCTTTGATATATTTACAATTATTAGAAAAATTAACAAAATATATAGAAATTCATATTTTAATCAAAAATCCTTGTATACATTATTGGGATAATATTCAAACAAATAAAAACGATAACTTTAATAATTCATTATTATTTTCTTGGGGAAACTATGGATTAAATAATATAAATAAATTAATAAATTTACAATCAAGAATGATAGAATCATTTGTAAAAATAAAACCTACAAATTTATTAAATAATATACAAACAGATATTTTACTCTTACAAGATCATTCTTTATTAAAAAATAAAAAAAAGATTAATGTTTCAGATGATTCTATACAAATAAATACTTTTGTAGATCTTAAACAAGAAATAGAATTTTTATCAATTAATATTATTAAATTAATAAATAATAAAAATTATTTTTTGCATGATATTATTGTAGTCTCTCCTAATTTAGATATATATTTACCTTTTATTTATTCTATATTTAATAAAAAAAAATTACCTTTTAATATTTATTTAGATGTTAATAAAAATAATATTTTTAATGTACCAGATACATTTTTTTTTTGTTAAATTTATCAACAAAAAAATTTTATCCTGAAGAAATATTTTATTTATTAGGTAATAATGAAATTTCAAAAAAATTTTCTATTAATCATGAAGATGATTTAATATATTTACGTTATTGGATAAATGATATTGGTATAAAACATGGATTAAACTTTCATAATTTTAAAAATCTTTCTTTACCTAAAGATCAATATACTTGGAAATTTGGGTTATATCGTATGTTATATGGGTATGCTATAGATAATAATTCAGGGAATTGGAATGGAATAATTCCTTATAATGGTACATTTGGAGTATTAGGAGAATTATTAGGAAAATTTACTTATTTTTTATTTACATTATATAAATGGAAAAAACAATTAAAGAAAAAACAATTGATACAAAATTGGAAAAAAAAAATAATACAATTATATTCAGAATTTTTTTATTCAAATATTGATTCAAATAAATATATGAAGTATTTATTTAAAAATATTATTTTATTTATTGATAATGGAATAAATACAAATTATAAACAAAAAATATCTATTAATATTATTATAAAAGAATTTCAAATTTTATTAGAAAAGAAAAAAAAACAATTTAATTATTCTTTTAATAAAATTAATTTTTGTAATTTTGGTCAACTGAATTATATAGCTTTTAAAGCTAGTTTTGTAATAGGTATGAATAGTAAATATTATCCTAGATATTCATATCCAGTAGTTTTTAATTTAATAAAAAAATATCCTAAACAAAATGATAAAAATAATTTAGATCAAGAAAAATATTTTTTTCTTGAGTTATTAATGGCTTCTAAAAAAAAATTATATTTGAGTTATATTGATACTAATAATATAAATTATGATAGGAAATATCCTTCTATTTTAATAACTGAACTATTAGAATATATTTCTAATAATTATGAGATTAAAAAAAATAAAATATCTAATCATATTGTTAATCATATATATCATATAAATCAAAAAAAAAATATTTTTACAAATTTTGATTTTAATGATTTTAATTTTTTAAATAAACAAAATTTTTTTGATATAAAATTATCAATATTAAAAATGAAAAAAATTTTGTTAAAAAACATTATAAATTTTTGGAAAGATCCTTTAAAAGGGTTTTTTAATCAAAGGTTAGGAGTATATTTACAAGAATTAAATCAATTTCAATTTTCAGAAATAGAACCTTTCTCACTTGATTATTTAACAAAATACCAAATTAATACACAAATATTACATTCTTTAATTTTAAATAAAAATATTAATTCAATTTATTATAATTATTTAAATAAAGGAATTTTACCTTATGGTAATTATGGAAAAATATTGTGGAATAATAATAAAGAAAATATATATAAATTATTAGATAATTTAAAATTATGTAAATATGATAATATAATTAAATATATCAATTTAAATATATCAGGAATAACATTATATGGAAAAATAAATCTTATAAGTTATATTGAAGGTTTTATAAAATATGAACCAAAAATTATAGATATAAAATCTATTATATCTTTTTGGATTGAACATTTAATCTTATGTATAATAGATATTAGACAAGGAGAAAAATTCATTTCAAAAATTATAGGATTTAAAAATACTAAATATGTTTTTAATTATATTCAACCTGATATAGCAATTATTTTATTAAAAAAATATATTGATGGATATATATGTGGATTAAATAATCCAATTATGTTACCTATGCAAAATTCTTGGAAATGGTTATATTATTGTTATAATAAAAAAAATCAATGTATTAATTATGATAATTTTATACAAAAAAAAGCAAAAAATATTTTTTTTTATCTTTGGAATATAAATTCTAATTTTATTGGGAATTATAATAATATTTATTTTAATAGATTAAATTATTTTTTTAATGAAAAAAATTGGTTAAAAACTATAAAATTAATAGAAAAATGGCTCTTACCTATTATTTTTTATATGAAATAAAATATTTTATTTATATATATATGATACAAAATATACTAAAAATTAGAGAATTTGATCCTTTTGTGGATAATTTAAATCAAAAATGCTTAATAGAAGCTTCAGCTGGTACTGGAAAAACTTTTACAATAATTATTATATATTTACGTTTTTTATTAGGTTTATATAAAAATAATAGAGTTAATATTCCATTATCAGTAGAAGAAATATTAGTAGTAACATTTACTGATGTTTCAACACAAGATTTATGTAAAAGAATAAAAAATAGTATAAATATATTACGTATAGCATGTATAAAAGGTAATAGTCCATATCCTATTATTAATAATTTTCTTAAAGAAATAAAAGATTTACAAAAAGCAAGCTTAATTTTGTTAAAAGCAGAATTAAATTTTCATAATGCAACAATTTTAACTATTCATTCGTTTTGTCACAAAATATTAAATATTAAAAATTATGAAATTAACAGTTTTGTTTATAATAAAAAATTAATTAATAATGAGATTTATTTACAATATAATGCATCTATAAGCTTTTGGAGAAAATATTTATATCCTTTACCAAAAAATATTGCAAAAACTGTATTACAATATTGGTCTACACCTAATGATTTAATGAATAAATTACTCCCATTTTTATTAAAAGATGAATTACCTAAATTTTATTTAAATAATATTAATTTAATTAAACAATTTAATAAAAACATTAAATATATTAAATTTTTAAAAAAACAATGGATAAGATATAAAGATGATATTATCAATATCATTATAACATCTAATGTTAATAAACATGTTTATAATAATAAATCTATTAAACTTTGGATAGAAAATATAGATCAATGGACAACAAACAATACTGAAGATAATTTTATTCCAGAACAATTAAAAAGATTTTCTCAAAAAATTTTAATTTCAAAAACTATAAATAAAAAAAATTTTCCGAAACATATTTTATTTAAAAATATAGATATATATTTAGATAAAATAATTAGTTTAAAAATTTTGATAATAATTAAAGCTATAAAATATATAAAATCTTTAGTAAAAAAAAATAAAGAAAAAAATGAAGAAATTAGCTTTAATGATTTATTATCAATATTAAATAAATCATTAAATAAATTTAATGAGAATAAAAATTTAGCAGAAGATATCAGAAAATTATATCCTGTTGCATTAATAGATGAATTTCAAGATACAGATATTAAACAATATAATATTTTTAAAAAAATCTATATAAATAAGTCTAATTGTACATTAATATTAATAGGAGATCCTAAGCAAGCTATTTATTCTTTTAGAGGAGCTGATATTTTTACTTATATTAAAGCTTCTCTTGAAATTAAAAATCGTTATACATTAAAGAATAATTGGAGATCATCTAAAACTATGATTAATGGTGTTAATAAAATATTTTCTAATTGTCAATATCCTTTTTTTTTTAAAAATATAGTTTTTTATCCAGCGTCATATGTTAAACAAAAATTAAATTATAATTTTATTATTAATAATATTATTCAACCGGGAATCACTATTTGGTTTTTACCTAAAGAAACAAACTTAAATTTATATAGACAAATAATATCATACCAATGTGCTTATGAAATCTGTCAATGGCTTATATTAAGTCAACACCAAAAAATTTTTTTACAAAAAAATAAAAATAATAGTAATATTATTAATATTTCAGATATAATAGTATTAGTACGCAATAAATATGAAGCTAATATTATACAAAAAGAATTTATAAAATTTAATATTCCTTCTATCTATTTATCTAATTCTAATAGTGTTTTTGAAACAATAGAAGCAAAAGAATTAGTACTTTTATTAAAATCTATTTTAGAACCACATAAAATAAAACAATTAAAAAATATTTTAGCAAGTAATTTATTTAATATAGATTTATCTAATTTAGATAGTAAAAAAGAAAAATGTTTTTTAGAAAGAAGTATTATTCAATTTATCAAATATAAAAATCTATGGAATAAAAACGGAATTTTATTAATGTTAGAAAATATTTTTTTAAAAAAAAATATTTTATTCAAAAAAAATATAATTAATACTTTTCACAAAAAAAAAATACAAAATATATTACATATAGCAGAATTAATAGAAATAGAATGTATAAAAATTAAAAGTAAAAAACAAATTATTATATGGTTAATAAAACAAATTTCATTTCCGAATAATAGATCGCTTAATCAACAAATAAGAATACAAAATGATTCTAATCAAATAAAAATAATTACTATTCATAAAGCTAAAGGTTTACAATACCCATTGGTATGGGTACCTTTTATTTCTTCTAACTTTATAGATTTAGTACATAATGAAGGAATAATTTATCGTAATAGAAAAACACTAAAAACTATTATAGATTTTAATAATAATAATGATAGTATAAAATATGCATTAGAAGAAATGTTATCAGAAAATTTACGATTATTATATGTATCTCTAACTAGATCAATTTTTCATTGTAGTATTGGTATAGGAAATATTAAAAATACTAAAAAACAATATCGAAAATATTTTCCATATAGAAGTGCTGTAGAATTTTTAATAAATGATAAAGGTTTCATAGATTATAAAAATTTTCAAAATTTATTATTTAATTTAGAAAGTAAAGATATTGAAATTAAAATTATAACTAAAAAAAAACAAATACAATATAATCCTATTTATCTTATAGAAAAAAAAAATAATGATCAATATAATAAATTAAAAGTTATTAAATATAATAAAATATTAATCACAAGTTATTCTAATATTAAAAATGATTTAAATTTAAATAATAATATTTATAAATATAAATTTTTCAATTCTAAAAAAAAAAATATAGAAAAAACACCACATACATTTCCTACGGGGAAAACAATTGGAATTATTTTACATAAAATTTTTGAAAAATTAGATTTTACTAAAAAAATTCTATATTCTTTTATTAAAACAAAGTTTTTTCATAAAGAAATAAATTGTTCTTGGTATTCTATATTAATAAAATGGTTAACAAATATATTACATCATCCACTAGGAACAGATAAAATTATTTTAAATAAAATACAAAACAAAAACAAAATAACAGAATTAGAATTCTATTTAAATATAAATAATAAATTATCTATGATGAAATTATGTAATATAATATGTAAATATGATAAAATATCCAAAAAATTATCGAAATTAAATAATGATTATCAAGGAATATTAAAAGGATTTATTGATTTAATAATTTTATGGAATAATAAATATTATATAATAGATTATAAATCTAATTGGTTAGGAAAAAATTATAATAAATATACTAATAAATGTATGGAAAAAGATATTAATCTAAACAGATATGATTTACAATATCAAATATATACATTAGTTTTACATAAATATCTTTATTCTCGTATTAAAAATTATAATTATGAAAAACATTTTGGAAGTGTTTTATATTTATATATTAGGGGTATTAATAATATAAAAAATAGTTCAAATGGTATTTGGGAAATAAGGCCGTCTTATAAATTAATTAAAAAGTTAGATCAATTAATTTCTTAAGATTTTTTATAAATATAATGAAATTAATAATATGTATTATTTTTTAAAAAAATTATATAAAAATAATTTTATTCGTCTCATTGACTTACAATTTGCATATATAATGGCATCTAAAAATGAACCATACTTAATGTTTATTGTTGCTTATCTCAGTTATTTTATTAGTAAAGGAAACGTTTGTTTACCATTATTAAAATTTAATATAAAAAAAATATTGAAAAGAAAAAAAATAATTTTATCAAAAAAAGAAATAGAATTAATAGATAATTTTACACAACAAGAAAAAAAATTATTATGTTATAATATTGTCAGTGATGGTACGAAAGTCACACCATTAGTAATAGAAGATAATTGTCTTTATTTATATAGAATATGGAAAGAAGAAAATATTATTATTAAAAATTTAATAAATAATTATTTTAATTTACCAAAAAAAAAAAATATAAAAAAAATATTAAATATTTTATTTAAATCAGATGATATCTATCAAAAAATATCTGTAGCCATGGTTTTTACTCATAAAATAAGTATAATTACAGGATCTCCTGGTACAGGAAAAACAAATATTATTGCAAAATTAATTTTATTTTTTATTAAATTATATTCTATTTCATTAACTATTAATATAGCTGCTAGTACAGGGAAAGCAGCTAATCGATTAACAGAATCAATTAATAATTATTTTATAAAAAATAATTTTTTAATGACTAAGGAAGAAAAAAAAAATATTCCTTATAAAGCAACAACTATTCATCGTTTATTAAAAATTAATATTTATAATAAAGAACCTAGATATAATACTCATAATAAATTAATTACTGATATATTAATTATAGATGAAGCTTCTATGATTGATTTAAATTTAATGTCAATAATATTCAATTCTTTATCTAATAATAGTAAACTAATTTTATTAGGTGATGATAATCAATTACCTCCAATAGAAATTGGTTATATTTTTAAAGATATTTGTAATTTTAAAAAATTTAATTTTACAAAAAAATATTCAGAATGGTTATATAATATAGTTGATTATAATGTCTTAAAAAAAGAAAATAAAAATAAACATTTATTTTTACGCAATTTTATTAGTTTATTAAAACATAATTATCGTTATGAATATAATTCAGGAATAAATCAATTAGCTATTTTAGTTAGAAAAGGTAATATAAAAAAAATTAAAAATTTATTTTTAAATAAAACATTTAATAATATTAAATTTGTTAATATTAATAATGAAATAAAATATAAATTAATGATAAATCAGTTTATTATAGAATATAAAAAATATTTTGATTATATAAATGTCAAAAATAATGTTAATGAAATATTTAATATTTTTAATACATACCAAATTTTATGTGCAGTAAAATATGGAATGTTTGGTACAAAAGAAATTAACAATCAATTAGAAAATGAGTTTTTTCAAAAAAATATTTTAAATAATACTTATAGAAAAAATAGTTGGTATATAGGTAGACCTATTATTATTACCCAAAATAATAATTTTTTAAATTTATATAATGGTGATATAGGTATTACTTTTTTAGATACATCAGATAATGAATTAAAAGTTAAATTTAATTTATCTAATGGTAAATATCATAATATTCTTATTGATAATTTACCTAAATATGATATT
Organism: Enterobacteriaceae endosymbiont of Plateumaris braccata; assembly: GCF_012563325.1. Classification (NCBI taxonomy): domain Bacteria; kingdom Pseudomonadati; phylum Pseudomonadota; class Gammaproteobacteria; order Enterobacterales; family Enterobacteriaceae; species Enterobacteriaceae endosymbiont of Plateumaris braccata. The sequence continues at coordinate 459,878 of NZ_CP046232.1, read as the reverse complement.
GCTTACGCAATTACTGTACATAAATCACAAGGATCAGAATTTAATAATATATCTTTAGTATTACCTAATACATATTCATCTTTATTAACTAGAGAATTAATCTATACTGCTATTACAAGATCAAAATCTACAATATCTATTTATAGTACAAATTCAATATTATTTAAATCAATAAAATCTAAAATAATACGATTTTCTAATTTAGAAAACCGTATTATAAAAAATATTTATAAATGATTCTATCATTTGTTAATAACGTATGATTATTAATTTATTTTAGATATTATCTATATAATTAAACTTAAAAAATTAATACTTATTTAAATAATTTATTTTAAATAATTTAATATTAAATTAGACGTTCTTTTATACGTGCTGCTTTTCCTGTTAATTTACGTAAATAATATAATTTTGCTTTTTTGACATATCCATGTTTTTTTATAGTTATAGAATTAATTATTTTTGAATATAATTGAAATACACGTTCAATACCAATATTATTAGATATTTTTCTTACAGTAAAGGAAGTATTTAAACCTCTTTTTCGTATAGCAATTACAATTCCTTCAAATAATTGTAATCTTTTTTTGGAACCCTCCACAACCCAAACTTTTATTTCTAGTGTATCTCCTGGTCGAAATAAAAGAGATATTGTACTTTTTTTTATTTGTTTTTTTTCAATAGAATCAATAATATTCATTATTATTTCCTAAAATTATATTATTTTATAAATTTTTTTTAATCAATTTGTTTTTAAACTCATTAAATAATATTTTTTCTTCTTTTGTTAATTTTTTTTTTTTAAATAAATCTGGTCTTTTTAACCATGTATTACCTAGAGATTGTTGTAATCTCCATTCTTGTATTTTTTTATGATGTCCTGATAGTAAAATTTCTGGAACTTTTTCTTTATTTTTTAAAATTCTTGGTCTAGTATAATGTGGAGAATCTAATAACCCATTATTAAAAAAAGAATCTGTATCATTTGAAGATTTTGTATTTAAAACACCAGGAATTAATCTAGTTAAAATATCAATTAAAACCATAGCTGGCAATTCTCCTCCACTAAGAATATAATCTCCTATAGATATTTCTTCATCGATATAATAATTTATAATACGTTCATCTATACCTTTATACCTACCACAAAGTAATATTATGTTTTTATAAGTTAATAAATTATTTATATATGATTTATTAATTTTTTTTCCTTGAGGAGATAAATAAAACAACTTAGCAGAGTTGTTTACTTTATATTGTGCAGCATGAATAGATTTTATTAACGGTTCTGCTTTTAGTATAACCCCGCTACCTCCTCCATAAATATTACAATCTACATTATGATATTTTTTTTTTGTATAATCTCGAGGATTCCAAAAATTTAATGTTAAAAGTTTTTTTTTAATTCCTTTGTTCGTAATTCCATAATCAATAATTGCTTTAAACATTTCTGGAAATAAACTAATAATACCAATCCACATAATTTTTCTTATATTAATAAATATTAAAATTCCAATCAACTTCAATAATATTTTTTATTAAATCAATATTTTTTATTACTTGATTTTCAATAAAAGGAATTAATTGTTTTTTAATATTTTTTTTATCTTTTGACATAATAATAGATTCTATGATAAGTACATCATTAGAACCTGTTGATATAATATCTTTCACTACTCCTAAATTCTTATAATTATTTATATTAATAATTTTACATCCAATTATATCATTCCAATAATATTCATCTATATTTTTATATTTGATTAAATCATTATATAAAATATAAATTTTATTATTTACTAATTTAATTAAATCATTACGTTCATTAAAATTATTAATTTTAACAATATAACAGTTATTATTAAATATCCATTTTTTAAAAATTATTGGAAATATTTCAGATTTATTATTAATAATAAATAAATTTTTATAAATAAAAATATTTTGTTTATTAGAAGTATAAGAAAATAATTTTATATATCCTTTTATACCATATACTGAACCAAATTGACCTAGAATTATATTCATATATTTGAATAATTGTTAATTATTATGTTTAATTAAAAAATTAACTCTTTTGGAAATAATAGCTCCTTTAGATAACCAAAAATTAATTTTATCTTTATTAATTTTTATATTATTAGCTTTTTTTGAATAAAATGGATTAAAATAACCAATACGTTCAATAAAACGTCCATCTCTTGGACTTTTGCTATTAGTTACAACTATTTGATAAAAAGGCTTTTTTTTTACTCCATGACGAGATAAACGAATTTTTATCATATTATAATACCTTATATTAAATATTTTAAAAAATTTTTTTAGGAAAAAAATTTTTTATGTTACGAAACATCTTTTTTATTCCATAATTATTTTTCATTTTTTTAGATATTAATTTAAATTGACTATATTGTTTAAAAATAACATTAATTTTTTGTATAGAAATACCAGATCCCATAGATATTCTTTTTTTTCTTGAATAATTAATAATATTGATATTCAATTTTTCTATAGCAGTCATAGAATTAATAATAGTTTGTGTTTCTTTAGCTATGTTATTATTTGTATTAATAAAATTAGAAATTGGATTAATTGCATAATTTGTATTTTGTAAATTCATTGTATTTATTAATTTTGTAATATTATTATTACCTATTTTATTTATTTGTTCTATTTGATTTAAAAAATCAACAATACTAAATTGTTTTTCATCTCTAAATTTTTTTATTAATTGTTGATTTTTTATATTATTAATTTTATTTTCAATATCTTTAATAGAAGATAATTCTTCTTTCATTCCTAAAATTCTAATAGCAATATTTTCAGAAGAAAAAATTTCTATTTTATCTATTTTTTCTCCCGTACCAATAAATTTTATTGGTTTACCAGTTATATATCTAATTGATAAAGCAGCACCTCCTCTTGAATCACCATCTGCTTTTGTTAAAAACACTCCTGTTAACGGTAATATTTTATTAAAAATATTAGCACTATTTATTGCATCTTGTCCAGTCATTGAGTCTACAACAAATATAGTTTCTATAGGATTAATATGATTATGAATATTTTTTAATTCATCCATCATATCATTATCTATATGTAATCTTCCAGACGTATCTACAATTAATATATCATAAAAATTAATTTTTGCATAATTTAGTGCATTTTGAGCAATTTTTTCTGAAGAAATATTTTTATCAGAGTTATAATAATCTATTTTAACTTGTTGAGATAAAATTTTTAATTGTTCCATAGCTGCAGGTCTATAAATATCAGTAGATGCAACTATTATTTTTTTTTTATATTTTTTTCTTAAAAAATATGCTAATTTAACAACACTAGTTGTTTTACCCACACCTTGTAATCCTGCCAATAAAATTACTGCTGGTGGTCGAACAGCTAAGTTAATATTAATATTAGATTCACCCATGATTTTTATTAAATTATTTTTAATTAATTTAATTAGTTCTTGCCCTGGTGTAAAACTATCATTAATTTTTTTTCCAATAGCATCTTTTTTAAGGTTATGTATAATCTTATTAACTACTTTAAATGATACATCTGCTTCTAATAAATTATTATAGATTTTATCTAGTGTATCTTTTATATTTTTTTCTGTTAATCTACCATAATTACTTATTTTAGATAATGTTCTTGATAATTTATTACGTAAATTTTCAAACATTTATATTGTATTCCTTTATTAATAAAATATTGTTTATTTTAAATTTTGAATATTATATAATTAATATATATTTATATAACAAAAAAAGACAAATAAATATAATTAAGTATAATCTAGTAATTTAATTTATAAAAATAATATCAATTCTATTAGTATTATATATATATTTATTTTAAATGAAAATGATAAATAATATTGAATTAGAAAAAATTATTAACAAAAAATTAAATTCTATTAATATAAATGACTATGTTCCTAATGGATTACAAATAGAGGGTAAAAGTAATATTACAAATATTATTACAGGAGTTAGTGCATGCCAAAATTTATTAAATATAGCTGTTATTAAAAAAGCTGATGCAATTATAGTACATCATGGATATTTTTGGAAAAACGAATCATTAATTATTAAAGGATTAAAACGACATCGTTTAAAAACATTATTATCTAATGATATAAATTTATATAGTTGGCATATTCCATTAGATATTAATAATAATTTAAGTAATAATATTTTTTTAGCAAATTTATTAAATATTAATTTTATAAAAAAAATAAATCCTTTTGTTTTTTATGGTAATTTTAATCCTCCTTTACATATAAAAGATTTAATAAATATTATTAAATATAAATTAAATCGTATTCCTTTACATTTTGGACAAAATGCTCCCAAAATTATAAATAATATTGCTTGGTGTAGTGGAGCAGGACAAAAATTTTTTGAAGAAATAGTAAATTTTAATATTGAAGTTTTTCTTACAGGTGAAGTATCAGAACAAACTATACATATTGCTACAGAATATGGTATAAATTTTATATCAGCAGGACATCATGCTACTGAAAAAGGTGGTATAATTATGTTAAGTAAGTGGTTACAAAATAATTATGATTTAAAAATTAATTTTATTGACATAAATAATCCTGTTTAATTATATAATAAAAAATTTTTTATAAAAATATTATTTATTTTTAATAATTAAATATTTAAAATATTTTTTGTTTAAATTTAAATAATTTTAATAAATTTTATATATTTAAAGGAATTATTTTGGATAAAAAATTAGATTTTAAATCATTAACAGCATTAGTTATTAGTTCTATGTTAGGTGCCGGTGTTTTTAGTTTACCACAAAATATGGCAGCAGTTGCTAGTCCTGCTGCGCTAATTATAGGATGGATTATTACTGGTATAGGAATCACTTTTTTAGCTGTTTCAATGTTATTACTTCATAAATTAAAACCTGATCTTGATGGTGGAATTTTTTCATATGCTAAAGATGGATTTGGAGAGCTTATTGGATTTTGTTCTGCTTGGGGTTATTGGCTTTGTGCAGTTATAGCAAATGTTTCTTATTTGGTTATTGTTTTTTCTGCAATTAGTTTTTTTACTGATCATTCAAATCATATAATATTTGGTAGTGGTAATACATGGATATCTTTATTAGCAGCTTCTATTTTACTTTGGGCTATACATTTTTTATTATTAAATGGTACTCAAACTGCTGCAATTATTAATATAATTGCTACTTTTGGAAAATTACTTCCATTAATTATATTTATAATTTTATCTATATTAGCTTTTAATTTTAAAAAATTCAATATTGATTTTACTGGAATAAAATCTGGTATTCCAATATGGGAACAAGTAAAACATACAATGTTAATTACTTTATGGGTGTTTATTGGAGTAGAAGGAGCAGTTATTTTATCTTCTAAAGCTAAAAATAAAAAAGATATAAGCAAAGCTACATTATTAGCGGTTTTTATTGCTTTATGTGTATATTTATTAGTTACATTATTATCATTAGGAATTATTGATAGAATAGATCTAGCTAATATGAGAAATCCATCTATGGCAGGTTTAATGACGATACTAATCGGTAATTGGGGTAATATTGTTATAGCTTTAGGATTAATTATATCAGTTTGTGGAGCTTATTTAAGTTGGGCAATTATGGCAGCTGAAGTTCCCTTTATAGCTTCAAAACATGGAATATTTCCTAAATGTTTTTCTAAACAAAATTTTAATAAAGCACCTTCATTTTCACTTTGGTTTACAAGTAGTAGTATGCAATTATGTTTAATTTTGATCTGTTTAACAAAATTAAATTATAACAATTTATTGATTTTATCATCTGAAATGATATTAATTCCTTATTTTTTAGTTGGAGCTTATTTATTAAAAATATCTTTCTATAATAAAAATATATTACATATATTTATAGGGATGGGATCTTGTATATATGGTATATGGTTATTATATGCTTCAGGACTTTTACATTTATTATTATCATTAATTTTATATGCTCCAGGATTAATATTTTTAATAATTTTTAAAAGATATAATCCAAAATTTTTATTTTTAAATAATAAAGAAAAATTCATTTTATTTTTTTTATTATTAGGATCAATTTTTTCTTTATTTTATTTAATAAAGTAAAAATTTATTGTTATATATATAAATATATTAATTAATATGATTAATATAATTATATGACTGTTATAATATAATGTATAACAGTCATAGTGAAATTATAATTTGAAATTACTAAAATCTTTAATATTTACTGTAGAATCAACTTGTCCAACTAAATAAGAACTTACTTCTACTTCTTGAGGTGCCATTTGTACATTATCTGAAATTAACCAGGAATTAATCCAAGGTATTGGATTTTTTTTAATTTTAAAAGGTAAAAGTAATCCAATATTTTTCATTCTTACATTAGTAATATATTTAATATATTGACATAAGATTTTTTTATTTAATCCTATTATAGTACCATTAGAAAATAAATATTCAGCCCATTTTTGTTCTTGCGTAGCAGCATTTAAAAATAATTGATAACATTCAGAACGACATTCAATAGCAATTTTTGCCATATCTATATCTTCATCACCATGACGCATTACGTTCAATATATATTGTGTTCCTATCAAATGTAAATATTCATCACGTGCTATAAAACGAATAATTTTTGCGTTACCTTCCATTAGTTCTCTTTCAGCAAAAGCAAAAGAACATGCAAAACTAACATAAAATCTTATTGATTCTAGTATATTAATATTCATTAAACATAAATAAAGTTTTTTTTTTAATTCATATAAACTAACAACAATTTTTGACCCATTAATTAAATGAACACCTTCTCCAAATAAATGCCAATAATTTGTCATTTTAATAAGTTCATCATAATAATTAACAATATCTTTAGATCTTAAAATAATGTTTTCATTTGTAACAATATCATCAAAAACTAATGAAGGTTCATTGACAATATTTCTAATAATATAAGTATAAGAACGAGAATGTATTGTTTCAAAAAAAGACCATGTTTCAACCCAAGTTTCTAATTCAGGAATAGAAATTAATGGTAATAATGCTATATTTGGACTTCTCCCTTGAATAGAATCTAATAAAGTTTGATATTTTAAATTACTAATAAATATATGTTTTTCATGTTTAGGTAAATTTTGATAATGAATACGATCACACGATATATCTATCTCTTCAGGTCTCCAGAAAAAACTTAATTGTTTTTCAATCAATTTTTCAAAAATATTATGTTTTTGTTGATCATAACGAGCAATATTTACAGATTGTCCCAAAAACATGGGTTCTTTTAATTGATTATTTTTTTTATAAGAAAAAGTAGTATAACTCATTTTATAATTATCCAAAATACTAACTAATAAATTATATTAAATCACACAAGATCCATAATGACAGACATCTGATTCTATGAAGTTTAAATCACTTTGTCTATCTTTAGCACCATCTCTAGTATTTTGATAGTATAAAGTTTTTATACCTAATTGATAAGCTTTTAATAAATCTTGTAATAATTGTTGCATTGGTATTTTACCATTAATAAATTTTTTAGGATCATAATTGATATTTGATGAAATTGATTGATCAATAAATTTTTGCATCAAACTAATCAAATTTAAATATCCATTATTATTAGGAATATTCCACAATAATTCATATTTTTCTTTTAATGTTTCATATTCTGGTATTACCTGTTTTAAAACTCCATTTTTAGATGTTTTTATACTTATATATCCTCTAGGAGGTTCAATACCATTAGTTGCATTAGATATTTGAGATGAAGTTTCTGATGGCATTAAAGCAGATAGAGTTGAATTACGTAAACCATATTTTTTAATTTTATTTCTTAATTTTTCCCAATTAAAATGTAAAGGTTCATTTGTGATATTATCAATTGATTTTTTATATGTATCAATAGGTAAAATTCCTTGTGAATAAGTAGTATCTTTAAATAGAGGACAAGCTCCTTCTTCTTTAGCTAAATTATTAGAAGCTTTTAAAAGGTAATATTGAATAGCTTCAAAAGTTTTATGTGTTAAATTATTTGCACTATTATCAGAATAACGAACATTATTTTTTGCTAAATAATAAGCAAAATTAATTACTCCTATACCTAAAGATCTTCTTCCTAAAGCAGCATTTTTTGCTGCTGGAATCAAATATTCTTGATAATCTAACAGACAATTTAATGCTCTAACTATTAAGTCAGATAATGTTTTTAATTCATTTAAATTATTAATTATTCCTAAATTAAAAGCTGATAAAGTACATAGTCCAATTTCTCCATTAACATCATTAATATCATTTAATGGTTTTGTTGGAAGAGTAATTTCTAAACATAAATTAGATTGTCTAATTGGAGCTATATTAGGTATAAAAGCAGAATGTGTATTGCAATGATCAACATTTTGAATATATATTCTTCCTGTAGAAGTACGTTCTTGCATCATTAATGAAAATAAATTGATAGCAGCAAGCTTTTTTTTACGTATATGAATATTTTGTTCATATTTTTTATAAAGAAACTTAAATTTTTTTTGATCTGAAAAAAAAGATTCATATAAATCTGGTACATCTGAAGGACTAAATAATGTAATAATTTTACCCTTAATTAAACGTTTATATAATAATTTATTTAATTGTACTGCATAATCTACATGACGAACTCTATTATCTTCTGTTCCTCTATTATTTTTTAATACTAATAAATTAGTAATTTCTAAATGCCATAATGGAAAAAATAGTGTTCCTGCACCACCTCTAACTCCTCCTTGAGAACAAGATTTTATTGCAGTTTGGAAATGTTTATAAAATGGAATACATCCTGTATGAAATGCTTCACCATTTCTAATGGGACTACCTTCAGCACGAATACGTCCTGCATTAATACCAATTCCAGCTCTATGAGAAATATATTTAATAATGGCACTAGTTGTAGCATTAATAGAATTAATATTATCATCACATTCAATTAAAATACATGAACTAAATTGTTTATTAGGAGTACGAACACCAGACATAATAGGAGTAGGTAAGGAAATTTTAAATGTAGAAATAGCATTATAAAATTTTTTTATATAAGACATCCTTTTTGAATTATGATATTTAGCGAACAAACATGCAGATATTAAAATATACAAGAATTGAGCACTTTCATAAATTTTTCCTGTGACTCTATTTTTAATTAAATATTTTCCTTCTAATTGTTTAACAGCAGCATAAGAAAATTTCATATCTCGATTATGATCAATAAAACTATCCATAATATTAAATTCTTTTTTTGTATAAACTTCTAAAAGAAATTTATCATATTTTTTTTGTTCAATCATAAATTGAACATGATAATATAATTTAGGTGGTTTAAATTGACCATAAGCTTTTTTTCTTAAATGAAAAATTACTAATCTTGCAGCCATAAATTGATAATTAGGATTTTTTTCTGAAATGAGATCTGCTGTAGTTTTTATAATTATATCATGAATATTAGAAGTAGTAATATTTTTATAAAATTGTGAATAAGATATGGATTCTACTTTTGATATAGATATGTTTTTTAATCCTTTAGCAGCCCTTTTAAGCATTATACAAATTTTATTTAGATTTATAGATTGAATTTCCCCATTTCTTTTTGTTACAAATAAATTATTATTCATATATTATTACCTATTAAAAATATCATTTTCTTAAAAATAGATAATTATCTATTGATAGATATGTATATATATTATATAAAATAAAGATTTAAAAAAATAATATTTTTAAAAAAAATAATTATTATTTTAATATAATTTTTTTATTATAGTAGTAAAACTATATAGTTTCAGTTAAATAATATTTTAATTATTTAAATTTCAAAATTAATAATCATTTATAATATATTATATTAATATTAAAATTTAGTTTTATTATATATTATTAATATAAGTAAAGTATAAATTATAATAATTTTATTAATTTATTAAAAATAATATTTTTATTATAACTAATTATACAATAATTTAAATTATGTATTATTTTTTTTGGTTAATTGTACTGTTTTCAGTTGAGCTAAAATTTTATATAATTCTTTTATATTTATTAAATAATTTTTATTAAAAATATTATTTTTAATTTTTTTTTCTATTTTAGATTTATTTGATAAAATTATATTTTCGTTTAAATCAGTACCTTTTATAACAATATCTGCCAAAATATTAACTTGATTTTTTTTAATTTCTAATATTCCTCCAGATATATAAAAATATTCATTATTTTTTTTTTTTGTTATATATATAACTCCTGGTTTTATTAAAGTTAGTAAAGGTATATGACCAGGATGTATGCTTAAATAACCTTCTATTACTGATATTTTTATTTTTTTTACTAAATTAGAAAATATTTTTTTTTCTATACTAATTATATTTAAAAAATATTCTTTATGCATAAATATTATTCCAATTATATATAATATATTCATTATTTTTTTGATTTATTTATTACTTCTTTTATTGAACCTACCATATAAAAATTTTGTTCTGGTAAATGATCGAAATCGCCATTAATTATACCTTTAAATCCTTTTATAGTATCTTTTAAGCTAACATATTTCCCTTTGATTCCTGTAAATATTTCAGCTACAAAAAATGGTTGAGATAAAAATTTTTGAATTTTTCTAGCTCGAGAAATAATAAGCTTATCTTCATCAGATAATTCATCTATTCCTAAAATAGCAATTACATCTTTTAATTCTTGATAACGTTGTAATATAGATTTTACATTTTGTGCTATATTATAATGATCTTTTCCAACAATCAATGGATCTAAGTAATTACTAGTAGAATTTAGTGGATCTATTGCTGGATAAATACCTAAAGATGCAATCTGTCTATTAAGAACTATAGTAGCATCTAAATGAGAAAATATTGTAGCTGGAGATGGATCAGTTAAATCATCTGCTGGAACATAAATAGCTTGTATAGAAGTTATAGAACCATTCTTAGTAGATGTAATTCTTTCTTGTAAAGTACCTATTTCTTCTGAAAGAGTAGGTTGATAACCTACTGCAGATGGAATTCTTCCTAACAAAGCAGATACTTCACTACCAGCTAAAGTATATCTATAAATATTATCAATAAATAATAATACATTATTTCCATCATCTCTCAATTTTTCTGATATAGTTAATCCTGTTAAAGAAACTCTTAATCTATTTCCTGGAGGTTCATTCATTTGACCATATATTAAAGAAACTTTATCTATTATTTGAGATCCTAACATTTCTAAATAAAAATCATTCCCTTCTCTAGTTCTTTCACCTACTCCTACAAAAACAGAATATCCGGAATGTTCAATTGCAATATTACGAATTAATTCCATTATATTTACTGTTTTACCCACACCAGCACCACCAAATAAACCTACTTTACTTCCTTTAGAAAAAGGACAAATTAAATCAATAATTTTTATACCAGTTTCTAAAAATTCTAATGAATGAGATATATCAGTATACAAAGGTGGGTTTTGATGTATTTCTCTTCTTTCTACAGACAAAGGTATTTCACCTTTCATATCTATTGGTTCTCCTAAAACATTTAACATTCTTCCTAAAACATATTTACCAACAGGCACTTTAATACCATGATTTAAATCAATAACTTTTAATCCTCTTTTTAATCCTTCTGATGAGCTCATTGATAATGTACGAACTATTCCATCTCCTAATTGTTGTTGTACTTCTAATATAATATTGGTATTTTGGATTTGTAAAGCATTATATATTTTAGGTATTTTATCATTAGGAAAACTCACATCAATTACAGGACCGATAATTTGAATAATTTTTCCAAATATCATTTTTTATTCCTTTATTAAGTAAATATTAAATAATTATTATTGCATAGCTGATGCACCAGTAATAATTTCATTTAATTCTTGAGTGATATTTGATTGTCTAACTTTATTATATAATAATTGTAAATCTTTAATAAAAAAATCAGCATTATCAGTAGCTATTTTCATAGCTATAATTCTAGATGCATATTCTCCAACTAAATTTTCTAAAAAAAAATTATATATTTGTAATTGAATATATTTATTTAAAACATGATTTATAATTGTAGAAAAATTTGGTTCATAAAGATAATTATTTTTTTCTATATTTCCCCCCTGTGTGTCATTTAAAGATAATGGTAATAATTGAAATATTTTTGGAGTTTGTATTATAGTATTTACATATTTATTATAAACTATAAATAATTTATCAATATGAGATATTTTATATAAATTTAACATATATTTTATAATATCAATTATTTTTGATATGTTAATATCATTTATTTTAAAATTTATTATTTGTGATAATATTTGAATATTATTTTTTTTTAAAAAAAATAATCCTTTATAACCTATAACAGCTGATTTAATATTAATAGATTTTTCTTTCCATTTTTTTATATCATTTAATAATAATTTCAACAAATTATTATTAAAATTTCCACATAATCCTTTATCTGTTGTTATAAGAATATATCCTATATTTTTTATAATTTTATTATTATTATATAAATATTGATGTTGTTTATGTAAATTATTTTGAAAAAAATAAATATTTTTTATTAATTTATTCAATAAAGATAAATAAAATTTACTAGCAAACATTTTTTTTTGTGATTTACGCATTTTAAATACTGTAACCATTTCCATAGCTTTAGTAATTTTTTTTGTATTTTTTATTCCTTCTATTTTGTTTTTTATTTCTTTTATAAAATTCATTTATTTTACCTAGAAAAATTTATTTTATTTAAAATGAGAAAAAAAATCGTTAAAAATAAAATTTAGTTGATTTTCAATATCTTTATTATATATACAATTTTTATTAATTTTATATAAAATTTCTTTAAAATTTAAATTAGTATAATTAATTAAATTATATTCAAATTTTGGGATATCTTTTAAATCTATTAAATCTATATATTTTTTATATATTGCAAATAAAATCAAAATTTGATTTATTACAGATAGTGGTTTGTATGGTTTTTGTTTTAAAATTTCTACTATTTTCTTTCCATTTGTTAAATATTTGGTAGTTTTTTTATCTAATTCTGATGAAAATTGAGAAAATATAGCTAATTCCCTATATTGAGCTAAAATTAAACGTATGTTAGAAGATAATTTTTTTATAATATTATTTTGTGCTGTACTACCTACTCTAGAAACAGAAATACCAGGATCTATAGCAGGTCTTATTCCTTTATTAAATAAATTTTTATCTAAAAAGATTTGTCCATCAGTTATAGAAATTATATTTGTTGGAATGAAAGAAGAGATATCTCCAGCTTGAGTTTCTACTATAGGAAAAGCTGTTAATGAACCTGTTTTGCCTTTTATATTACCTTTAGTAAATTTTTCAACATAAAAACTATTAACTCTAGAAGATCTTTCTAATAAACGAGAATGAATATAAAATATATCTCCTGGAAATGCTTCTCTTCCAGGAGGACGTCTTAACAATAAAGATACTTGTCTATATGCAATAGATTGTTTTGATAAATCATCATATATAATTAAAGCATCTTCTCCTCTATCTCTAAAATATTCACCTATAGTACAACCAGCGTATGGAACTAAATATTGTAATATTGCTGTATCTGATGCAGAAGCAACAATGATAATTGTATTTTTTAATACATCATTTATTTCTAATATATTTTTTATATAAGCAATAGTTGTTTGTTTTTGCCCAATACCTACATATATACATTTTACATTAGTATGTTTTTGATTTATTATAGTATCAATTGCTAATGTAGTTTTTCCTGTCTGTCTATCTCCGATAATTAATTGTCTTTGACCTTTACCAATAGGTATTATGGCATCAATAAACTTATATCCTGTTTGTAATGGTTGATTTACTGGACAACGATCAATTACAGTAGGTGCGGATACTTCAATGGGAGATAAATATTCATAATCAATATTTCCCTTACCATCAATAGGGTTACCTAATGTATCTATAATTCTTCCCATCAATTTTTTTCCTACTGGAATACTTAGTTGACTACCGGTATTTCTAACTTTCATTCCTTCTATTAAATGTACATAAGATCCTAATACTACAGCACTAACAAAATCTATTTCCAAATTTAAAGCTATAGCATAAGTATCTTCAGGAAGAGAAATAATTTCTCCTTCTTTAACATCTGAAAGTCCATATATTTTTATAATGCCGTCAGCAATAGAAATAATAATTCCTTCATTATAGTATTGATTTAATACATTATAATCATTAATTTTATTTTTTATTAATTCACTAATTTCCGTTGCTTTTAATTTCATTATATTATTTGTACCTTATTTTTGTAATGCTTTACTTATTAAATCAATTTTATTTCTTATACTATTATCTAATATTTTATCTCCTATAGAAATAATAATACCTCCAATTAATAATTTTTTATTATTAATATAATTAATAGAAATTTTTTTAGATAATTTTTTATCCATTAAATTTTTTATTTGTGATAATTGTGTAATACTTAATCTTTTATTAGATAATAAATTTAAATTTACTTTATTATAATAAATATTATTTAAATTATTAAATTCTATTAAAATTTTATCTAAAATAAATAAACGTTTATTTGCTGATATAATTTTAATCATATTCATAAAATGAATATTTAATTTATTGTTAGATAATTTAATAAGAATATCAGATATATATTTATGATTATTAAAAAATAAAAATTTTTTTATATAATGATTTTTAATCACATCACAATAAAATATGAACATTTTTTTCCAATATTTTATATTATTATTTTTTAAAGCAAAAAAAAATGCTGCTTTAGCATATTGTAATGCAATATAATTTTTTATGTAACACATAATATACCTATATTATAATTTATTAATAAAATTATTTAATAAATTGTCTTCATAATTTTTATTTTTTTTAAAAGTATCTTTAATAATTTTTTCTGCAATAGATATTGCTATTTTTACAGTTTCTTTTTTTAAAGATTCATTAGCTATTATATATTCATATTTTATTTTTTTTTGAGCTTTTTTAACTATTTCTTTATACATTTTTTTACTTTCTATTTGTGCGTCATTAATAATTTTATCACTTAATTTCTGTGCTTGTTTAATAATAATTTGATATTTTTCATTTGCTTTTTTAATTTTTAAATAAATATTATTTTCAGCTATCATTATATCTTGTTTTTTTTTATTTATAGATAATAATTTATCTTGAATTGATTTTTGTCTATTTTCAATAGATAAAATAATTGGAGGCCAGATATAATACATACAAAACATAATAATTAAAATAAAAGTAATAGTTTGACCGATAATAGTTGCATTTATATTCATAATTTTATTTATATAATTTATTTTAGTGAAAATTTTAACTTAATACGACAAATATTATATATAATCCTATTCCTACTGTAATCATTGGAATTGCATCTATTAAACCAACGACAATAAAGAATTGAGTTCTTAATATTGATACAATATCTGGTTGTCTAGCTGTACTTTCTAAAAATTTACCTCCTAACCAACTGATTCCTATAGAGGCTCCAATTGCTGCTAAACCAATCATTATTGCAGCGGATAAATATATTAATTCTATATTTGTATTATGCATAATTAATAATTTCCTTCTAATTTATAATATTAATTTTTTAAATTATTATTTTTTGATGTAATTGATATATAAACAATACTTAACATCATAAAAATAAAAGCTTGTAATAAAGATATAAGAATATGTAAAATTGCCCATGGTACATTTAATATCCATTGATAATAAGATGGTATTAATGTATTAATTAAAATAAATATTATACCTCCCGAATAAATATTGCCAAAAAGACGTAAACTTAAAGAAAGAGGTTTTGATATTAATGTTGTAATTTCAATAATTAAATTAAAAGGTATAAAAATAAAATGATTAAAAGGATGTAAAGTAAATTCTTTAATAAAATTAAAAAATTTTTTATTTTTTATATGATAAAAAATAATTAAAACAAAAATAATTATAGACATAGAAATAGTTATATTTAAATCAGCAGAAGGAACACTTCTAATGGTTGAAATATTAAATATTTTATTACTAATATATGGAATCAAATCTATAGGTATCAAATCCATACAATTCATTAAAAAAATCCATATAAAAATTGTTAATGAAAGAGGAGCTATTAAAATACTTTTTTTAGGATATATGTCTTGAACATTTTTATATATAAAGTTAATAATTAATTCACAAAATAATTGAAATTTTCCAGGTACAATATTATGCTGAATTTTAACCATTTTTATTTTACAAATATAAAAAAAAATTAGAAATAATAATCCTAATATTAATGAAAAAAAAATAGAATCTAAATTTATAACCCAAAAAGAGTTATTAACTGTTTCTGGACTTATAATTTCAAATTTATTTAGATCAAATTGTAAATGTTGTAAATGATGTAAAATATAATTTTTTGATTCTAATGTTTTTTTTATCATGAAATTAATTACCTAATTATAATTATTAATATTTTATTAATTTTATTAATAAAAAAAAATTAATTATAATTTTTTTAACTATACTGTATACTATAAATATATAATTAGATTAAAAATTTTTTATAATTTTTATATTATAATTAATATTTTATTAATAAAATTAATTAATGTTTAATATATTTATATTTTAATAAATATATTAAAAGAATAGAAATATTAGCATGAGTAATACCTGGTATTCTAGATGCTTGTCCTAAACTATAAGGTTTATAATATTGAAATTTATCAATTGCTTCATTAGATAAACCTTTAATATTTTTAAATTCTATATGTGAAGGAATTATAATATTTTCATTTTTTTTTTGTTTATTAATGTTTTTTTGTTGTTGTAATATATATCCTTCATATTTTAATTCAGATTCAAGATAATTTATTATTTCTATATCTTCAATTCCAGGACAAAATATATCTAATTTTATTAAATTATTATAATTTATTTCTGGTCTTTTAAGTAAATTAATTCCATTTATCTCTTTTGTTAAAATATTATTTGTGAGTTTGCTAAATTTTAAACTTGTTGAACTATTTGGTTTAATATAAATATTTTTTAATCTATTACGTTCTTTTTCTATATTTTCTAATTTTTGATTAAAAATTTTCCAACGATTATTATCTACTAATCCTAATTTGTATCCTATTTCAGTTAGTCTTATATCAGCATTATTTTCTCTTAAAATTAGTCTATATTCTGCTCTAGAAGTAAACATACGATATGGTTCTTTTGTGCCTAAAGTACATAAATCATCTACTAAAACACCTAAATATGCTTCATTTCTTAGGGGATACCAACCATTTTTATCATCTATTAAAAGAGATGCATTTATTCCAGCTAATAATCCTTGTGCAGCAGCTTCTTCATAACCAGTGGTTCCGTTAATTTGTCCAGCTAAAAATAATCCTTTAATAAATTTACTTTCCATAGTAGGTTTTAAACCTCTAGGATCATAAAAACTATATTCAACAGCATATCCAGGACGTGTAATATGTGCTTTTTCTAATCCTTTAATAGACCTAATAATTGACAATTGAACATTAAATGGTAAACTTGTAGAAATACCATTAGGATAAATTTCATTACTATATAAACCTTCAGGTTCTAAAAAAATTTGATGAGAATCCTTTTTAGAAAATTTTATTACTTTATCTTCAATAGAAGGACAATATCTTGGACCATTACTTTTAATTATTCCCTTATAAATTGGACTATACATAATATTATCTAATATAATTTTATGAGTATTTTGATTAGTATGAGTAATATAACAAGGCAATTGTTTTAAATTTAATTTTTTATTTTTAATAAAAGAAAAAAAAGGTATAGGATAATCACCGTTTTGAATTTCTAAAATTTTAAAATTAATACTTCTTTTATCAATACGTGGTGGTGTACCAGTTTTTAATCTTCCTTCTTTTATAGGCAATTCTTTTAAATAATTAAATAATTCTACAGAAGAAAAATCATTTAATCTTCCACCCATAAATTGATGATTAACTCCTATAAAAATTTTGCCATTTAAAAAAGTTCCAGTGGTTAAAATAATGCATTTTGAATAAAAAGTATCATTATTTTTAGTTATCAATCCTATTATTTTATAATTTTTAATTATTATTTTTTTTACTTCTTGTTGAAAGATTAATAAATTATTTTGATTTTCTAATTTTTGTTTAATATTTCTTTGATATAATTTTCTATCTGCTTGAACTCTCGTTGCTCTTACAGCAGATCCTTTACTTTTATTTAAAATTTTAAAATGTATACCTGAATTATCAATAGTAGTTCCCATTATTCCATTTAAAGCATCAATTTCTTTAACTAAATGTCCTTTTCCTAATCCTCCAATAGAAGGATTACATGACATTTGGCCTATTGTATCAATATTATTTGTTATCAAAAGAGTATGTTTACCCATTTGAGAACTAGCTATTGCAGCTTCTGTTCCAGAATGACCCCCACCTATAACTATTACATCAAAACTATTTGAACATATTGTCATAAATGAATACCTTAAAATTATCTAATTTTTTATTAAAATAAATTTTATAAAATTTTTAGAATTAATATTCTATAGGATCAATATCAATTGAAAATTTAATTTTATTAAAATAAATAATTTTTTTTGCTACATGAGTAATATTTTTTATAATAAAATATAACTTATTTTTTGATAAATGTTGTAAAATTATTTGTTTACGAAAAAATATTATTTGTTTATTTTCTAATAAATTAATAGGACCTATAATAAAAAAATCTTGATCATTAATATATTTTTGTATAAATATATCTTTTAATGTATTAAGAAATATTAATATATAATCAATATTATATGATTCAGCTATTAATATTACGTGATTACTAAAAGGAGGTAATAACATTAGTTTTCTTTCTTTTAAAAGAAATTTTGCTAAATAATAATATTTTGGATAATTAATTAATTTATTAAAAAAATCATGTTGAGTGAAATTAGTTTCTATTATTATTTCTTTTTTTTTATGCATTTCTAAATTATTTTTTAATATTCTAAAAAAATATTGAAAAAAATATTCTGTATAACGAAAATTTTTTGTAAAAAAAATGTAATCTACATTTATGAATGCTATAAGAGTAGTTCTTAATATATCATATTTTTTTTGGATAAAAAAAGATGTATTTATAATTATAACTGATTTATTAGTTAATTTATCTTTATATTTGAAAATATTATATTCATTCATATATACTATTACAGTAGTGGGAAATTTTTTATTTAAAAATCGTATTATTTGAGCTATTTCTACTTCAATAATAGAAATATGTATAGATTTACAATTTAAACAATATTTTACAATTAAAATTGTATTTTTACAGAAAGAACAACATAATCTTTTTTTTTTTATATAAAAAATATAGTTATTATTACAAATAGAACATTTAGGAATATAATAACATTCATTACATAAAATAGTATTTATACGTCCTAAGTTATTAATACATAATAATATATTATTTTTATAATCTAAATGTCTTTTAATTACTTTTAATAACATATCAGAGATACTATCTGTAAATTTTTTTTTATTTATTTTAATTAAATTAAAATAATAATATTTATTATATAATGTATTTAGATGTTTATCAGATAAAAATGTATATTTACCAATATTAATATTATTTAATGTTTCTAAACTTGGAGTAGCAGAATCTAATATTATTGGAATATTTTCTATTTTAGCTCTTAATATAGCAATATTTCTTATATTATATTTACATTTATTTAATTGTTTATATGTAATATCATGTTCTTCACTTACAATAATTAAACCTAAATTTAAAAAAGATGTTAATATAGAATGATGTGTACCAATAATTATTGGTATTGTACCATTTCTTATATTTTTCCAAATAAAAAAATTTTCTTTATTAGAAGTTTTAGAATTTAGTAAATATATAGAAACATTTAAATTTTTTTTTAAAAACTTATAAATATATATAGAATCATATATTTTAGGTACTAAAATTAGTATCTGTTTTTTTTTATATAATATAATATTAATTATATTTAAATATAAATTAATGTTTTCAAGAAAAACTAAACTTCCTGATATTATCCAAGTTACGAAAATATTTATTTTGTTAAAAAATTTATTTATAATATTATTATATTTTATAAAAATTGATGAATTATTTAAATAGTTTTGTTTTTTAAAAATAGGTAATAAATTATATTTTTTTTCTATAAAACATAAATTTTTTTTTTGTAAAGATATCATTATACTATTTGTTAAACCATAAAAAGAAATTTTCTCATAATTTATTTTAATTTTTTTGAGTATACTTAATGCTGTTTTTTGTTTTAATGATTTTATTTTTTTAAAATTATTTTTCAAGAATTTTTTATTTAATACCCAATATAAATTATCTAAAATATATTTAGAATATATTTTTTCTCTTAAATAAATAGGAAGTATTTGAAAAAGTATTGCTCCTATAGAATATTGATAATATGTAGATATTTTATTAGCAAATTTCCATATTTCAGGACTAAAAAGCGACTCATTATCTAAAATTTCTTTCAAATATTTTAATTTAGATTTAGGAATATTTGTACTATTTTTAATATTAATAACAATTCCAATATATTCTTTATTTTTAATAGAAATTATTACTCTACTTCCTAATTCTACATTCATAAAATCTGGTAATAAATAATCAAATATTTTATCAAATACTTCATTATTAAGTACTATTTGAATTATTTTCATAATATATAAAAATTTTTTATAAAAAATAAAAATATTATTGTTGTATCAAAAATAATATTTATATACAATAAAACTAGATAATAAATAATAAAATTATGTTTTAATGTTAAGTGGTTATTATAAATGAAACAAAATACTCATCCCAAATATAATGATATTATAGCAAAATGTTCTTGTGGTAATATAATATATACTAAATCAACATTAATAAATAAAAAAAAATTAAATTTAGATGTATGTAATAAATGTCATCCTTTCTATACCGGTAAACAAAGAATAATAGATACTAAAGGACGAGTAGAAAGATTTAAAAAAAAATTTAAACATTCTAAAATACTAGGTTAATATTATTTTATATAAATATTAATTAATCAATAATGTTTATTATTAAATATTAACATTATTGATTAATAATAGAAATTTATTTAATTTTACTTTCTTTATATATTATATGTTTTCTTATAACAGGATCAAATTTTTTAAGTTTTAATTTCTTAGAATTGGATTTTTTGTTTTTTGTAGTTGTATAAAAATGTCCTGTATCAGCTGATGAAATTAATTTAATTATATTTCGTGATTTTTTAGCCATAAGTGTAATCCTAATTATATTTTAATATAAATTTAATATAAATTTAGTATTGTTTTTTCAATTCCTTGTTTATCTATAAGACGCATTCCTTTTGTAGATATACGTAAAGTAATAAATTTTTTTTTGCTTCTTATCCAAAATTTATGATAATGTATATTAGGTAAAAATTTTCTTTTAGTTGCATTCATTGCGTGTGAACGATTATTTCCTTTCATAACTTTTTTACCTGTTATTTGACATATTTTAGCCATATATAATCCTTTTATAAAAAATTTTAATATATAAAACAATTTTTTAAAATTTTAATCAAAATTTCATATGCCCAAAATAATTTCAAAATAATATTTTATTATGGGCATATAAAAAATATTTATAAATTTAATAGTATTATTTTTTTTCTTTAGCAATAATTACCATAGCTGGTCTTAATAATCTTTTATTTAAAGTATAACCTTTTTGCATAACTTTTATTATATAATTATCTTTTATTTTACTAGATTCTAGTATAGACATAGCTTGATGTTCAGATGGATTAAAAGGAATATTTACTTTATTTATAATATTTACTCCGAATTTTCTTATTGTATTTAATAATGATTTTAAAGTTAATTGAATACCTTCAATTATAGATTTTTCAAGAGTATCATTTTTAAAACTAATTTCAGAAGCTTTTTCTAAACTATCAATAACAGGTAGTAATTCATTAATAAATTTTTCTAATGAAAATTTATAAATTTTTTCTATATCTAATTGAGATCTACGTTTAATATTATCTATTTCAGCTTGTGAACGGAGTTTAACGTCTCTTAGAGAATATTCATAATTTTTTATTTTGTTTTCTAATTCAAAAATACGAAGTTGATATAAACTATTTTTTTCTTGAATATTTTCTATAATATTTTCATTTTCTACAATATTTTTTTTTGTATTTTTAATTATTTCATTTTGATTTTTTTCAACTTTATCTTCTTTTTCTTCAATATTATTTATTTTAGAATTATCTAATGGTTTTTTTTTAATCATTTTTTACTCCATTTATATTATTTATAAATATATAATTGAATTAATGTTATATTAATAGTAATTAATTTTTTATAAATATTGTCAAAAAAAATTTTTTTTATTAAATTATTTTGAGATATATCAAATATAATCTATAATTTTTTAAAAATATTAATCAAAAATTGATTGTTTTAAATATCAAGCATCTACAATAAAATATTAATTTTTATTAAAATTATTAAAAATAAATATTTACAGAGATAATTGTATGAATTATAAAATAATTTTCATATTACCTTTTATTTTAATGTTCTCTAGTTGTACAATCTTAAAAAGAGTAATATATCAAGAAAATACTTATCAAGGAAATTTTTTAAATATTAATATAACTAATAAAATTAAAAACAATATGTCTAAAAAACAAATTATTGATATATTAGGTTATCCATATATTATTAATTATAAAAAAAATAATACTATTTGGTATTATATTTTTATTAAAAAATCAAACAGTAAATTAGAACAAAATACTATTATTTTAATATTTAATAATAAAAATAAATTAATTAATATAAAAAAAATAAATTTAATTAAAAATTAATTATAAATAATATATATTTATCATATTTTATGATAAATAATAGCTATTACATTATAATTAATATAAAATATTATATATCTAATGAAAAAAAAAAATATATTATTTTAAATAAAAAAATATATCATGATTTTTTTATTAAAAAAGAAATAGAAGCAGGAATTATATTACAAGGATGGGAAGTTAAATCACTAAGATTTAATAAAATTACTATTAATAATAGTTATGTTAGTATATTACATAATAATAATAAAGCATTTTTATTAAATGCTAATATAAATCCTTTAAATACTATTTGTAATCATATTAAATATGATGTTCTAAGAAAAAGAGAATTATTACTAAATAAAAAAGAAATTTTTTTATTAAAAAATTATTTAAATTATAAAGGTTATACCATTGTTGTTATAAGTTTATATTGGAAAAAATCTTGGTGTAAATTAAAGATAGCTGTTGCAAAAGGTAAAAATCAATATGATAAACGACATTTATTAAAAAATAAAGAATGGAATATAGACAAAATGCGTATAATGAAAAAAAATATTAAAATTTAAAAATAAGGGGCTGATTTTGGATTCGACAGAATTATGAAACTTCAGGAATCATGTCAAGGTTGTACGGTTGGCCTTGTAAAAAAACGTATAAATTTAGTTGCAAAAAACAAAAATTACGCTTTAGCAGCTTAAAATACTGTAAGAGCCCTGTTACTTATTATTTTTCTCTTTGGTAAAAGTTAATGGGTTATATATAAAAGAGATCGTATATAGTTTGTCTAAAACTATATATTAAAAAATAGACTATACGATATTGTAATTTTGTTCATCAGTTCATTTCGTTGAATAAAAATAGATGATACTAAACATGTAAATACCTATAGTGTAATAGTTTTGGACGGGGGTTCAAATCCCCCCAGCTCCATTATTAATCATATAAAATATATATAATATAAATTCCAATAAAATTGTTAATTTAAATTTTATTAGTTTTTATTAGAGATTTTTCTTTGATTTTGTTTTAAATATTTTTTTCTAATTCTAATTGATATAGGAGTGATTTCAACTAATTCGTCATCATTTATAAATGTTATTGCTTCTTCTAAGAGCATTGTTTTAATAGGAATTAAATTAATGGCTTCATCATTTCCAGAAGCTCTCATATTTGTTAATTTTTTACCTGTCAAACAATTTACAGTTAAATCATTATTTTTATTATGAATACCTATAATTTGTCCTTCATAAATTTTTTCACTATGTTTAATAAATAATTTACCTCTAGATTGTAAATGAAATAAAGAAAATCCTACAGCATTTCCTTGATTCTTAGATATAAGAACACCGTTTCTTCTTTGTCCTATTGATTCAGATAAAACTTTATCATAATGACTAAAAAAAGAATTTATAATTCCTGTTCCTGAAGTTGCATTTAAAAATTCATTTCTAAATCCAATTAATCCTCTACTTGAAATAATAGATTCTATTGTAATTCTATTATTTATATCATATGTTATATTTTTTATAATAGCTTTTCTGTTACTAATTAACTGAATTATATTTCCTTTTTTATTATTTTCAAAATTTAAAATTAATTTTTCAAATGGTTCTTTTAAAATACCATTTATAATATGATTAATCACTTTCGGTTTAGAAACAGCTAATTCAAATCCTTCTCTTCTCATATTTTCTATTAAAATTACTAAATGTAGTTCACCTCTTCCTGAAATACAAAAAATATTATTATTATTAGTTTCTTTTACACTAAGTGCAATATCATATAAACATTCTTGTTTTAATCTATAAAAAATTTTACTAGATGTTATATATTTACCTTCCTTACCAGCAAATGGAGAATTATTAACATGAATAAACATATTTATTGTAGGTTTTTCTATTATTAACGCTGGTAATGGATTATTATTATTAATATCGCATATTGTGTCAAAAATTTTAATATTTTCAAAACCATTACCAGCAACACCAACTATATCTCCAGCTTCAGCATTATTAGAATGTATTTGACGTAATCCTATATTATAAATTAAATGTAATATTTTAGATTTTATCATTTTTCCTTTTTGATTAGTTATTAAAACCAATTGATTAATTTTAACTTTACCTCTTTTAATTAATCCAATTGCTATATTTCCTATATAATTATTATATTCTATTTGAGAAATTTGCATTTGAAAAGGTTTATTAATATCCATTTTTGGTTTAGGAACATAACGAATAATTGATTCATATAATGCATTCATATTATTACTTATTTGGTTAATTTCATAACCAGATATCCCTTTAATACCAGAAGTATATACAATAGGAAAATCAAGTTGTTTATCAGATGCATTTAAATTAACAAATAAATCAAATATTTGGTTAATAACCCAATCGGGACGTATATTTTTTCTATCTATTTTATTAATTACAATAATAGGATTTAAATTATGATTAAATGCTTTTTGAGTAACAAATCTAGTTTGTGGCATAGGTCCTTCAGTAGCATCTACTACTAATAAAACAGAATCAACCATGGATAATATACGTTCTACTTCAGCACTAAAATCAGCATGACCGGGTGTATCAATTATATTAATTTGATATTTATTCCATAATATAGATGTATTTTTTGAAAAAATAGTAATACCTTTTTCTTTTTCTAGATCATTAGTATCCATAAAACGTTCTTTTATTTCTTTATAATAACCATTTTTTTTATTTTGATAATTATCTGATTGTTCTAATAATTTATCTATTAAAGTTGTTTTACCATGATCAACATGTGCAACAATTGCTATGTTTCGTATTTTTTTCATAAATTTTCCTTATTAATTATTTATTAAAAATTTTTAACATAATATTAAACATATAGTGTATATTAATTATAAATTTTATTTAAAAATATCAATTATGATAATTAATTTTCAATCTATTAATTTTATTAATAGTATTTTAAGTATAAGTGAATTAACATATGATTATGGTAATGAAATTGCTTTTATTGGATATACTAATGTTGGAAAATCAACAATAATTAATTTATTATTTAATCAAAAAATTGCTCGAACTAGTAAAACACCAGGTTGTACATATAGAATTAATATATTTAAAAATAATCAAAAAATTCGTTTTTTAGATTTTCCAGGTTATGGATATAGTAAATTTTTAAAACAATCAATGTTTAATACTTATGATTTTTTTCAAAAATATATTTTAATTAGAAATTCTTTAAAAGGTATAATTCTTATAATTGATATTCGTTTTTTATTTAGAAAAATAGATTTAATTTTATTAAAAATTTTTATTAATAAAAAAAAACCTGTTTTAATAATTCTAAATAAATCTGATAAATTATCTAATATTTTAGTTAAAAAAAAGATATATATAATAAAAAAATTTTTAATAAATTTAAATTTAAAATATAAATTTAATTTAAAAATAAAAATTTTAACTTTTTCATCATTAAAAAAAGAAAATTTACAAAATATAAAAAAATCAATTAATTTTTTAATTAATAATTAAATAAAATTAATATTTATCTTTTCTAAAATTATTAATTAATTTTTGAAATTCATATTTTTTATATAAATATAATAAGTATTTTTTATTTGGTTTATAATATAAATTTAAATTATTTAAATCTATATTAATATCAATATTTGTCTTAATTTTTGTTAATTTATGTGAAATAAAAGCTAATTTTTTATTATTCAATAAACATTTTTTTATATATTGTATTCTTTTAATATTTAAATTATTTATAAAATTTATATTTTTATAAATAAATTTTAAATTTCCTAAATTATTTATAAGATAAGCACTTATTTTTTTTCCAATACCTTGTACCCCAGGTATATTATCTACAGGGTCTCCTTGTAATGCCAATAAATCACTTATCATATTTGGCATTACACCATATTTATTATATATTTCATTGGGACCTGAAACGAAATTATTAACAGGATTAATTAAATTAATATTACTAGAGACTAATTGAGCTATATCTTTATCTATACTAAAAATATAAACAAAATAATTATTTTTAACAGCCTTTATAGCGATAGTACCGATAATATCATCAGCTTCAATATTTTTCATAGATATTATCTGATATCCCATAGATTTTATAATTTTATATAGAGGTTTTATTTGAATAACTAAATTTTTTGGCATTTTAATACGTTTTGATTTATAATTATCAAAGATTTTTTTTCTAAAAGATTTACCTTTAGAATCAAAAATAATAATAACATAATTATGTAAATTATTATTAATAATTTTATTCATCATATTTAGAAAACCGTATATTGCTCCTGTAGGAAATCCTTTACTATTCATTAAATTAGGTAGAGCATAATAAGCTCTATATAAATAAAATGATCCGTCTATTAATATTAATTTTTTTTTCATATATTATATATTTTATAAAAAATATTTTATAATAATTGATATTATTTAATTTTTCTTTTTTAAAAGAACTTTTATAAGACTAATATAGTCGCTAAGAAAAAGATTTGTAGATGTAAAATCTAATGAATCTAATTTAATATGATATTTATTATTAATTACAATAAATGGTATTGATGTAATATTCCATGCTGTAGCTAATTTAATTTGTTTTTTATTTAATGCTTTAACTAGAGAACTATTCCATGCGGCATCATAAATATTATTATTTATATTAGCTGCTTTAATAAATATTTTTTTCATAGTTTTATAATTATAAATTTTATGAGATTGTATACCTTGAAATATTGCTAGAATAACTTTATTTTCAACATGTAATGCTATAGCTATACTCCAATTATAAGTAGCTAATTTAGCTAATTTTTTATCTCCCATACTATCTATATGATATTTTGTAATTTGTAAATGTTTTAAAAAATTTTGAACTGATAAATTTTTTTTATGAGTCATATTATAAAAATCATAACAATGAGGACATAAAAAAGAAAAAAACTCTATAATTGGAGTTTTTGGATAAAATATTATTTTTGGAGATTTTTTTATTAATTCATAATGTACATCTTGTATATATTTTGTAGATGATAAACAAAAATTAGAAAAAGTTAATAAAAACAAACCACTGAAAAATAATATATATTTTTTAATATTCATATTTTTTTAATATAAAATTTGTAATTATAAATATAATAAACTAAAGTATTAAATTAATAAAATTATTTTTATATAAATTTAATATTTTATATCTCATTTAATTAAAATTATAATGTATTTATAAAATAATAATAATTTTAAATTTAAATATTTATTATATTTTTTCTAAAATAGAAATTAAATGTTTAATATCATTAGGTAATGATGAGTTAAATTTTAATGGATAATTATATATAGGGTGCATAAATTCTAAACGACATGCATGTAATGCTTGTCTTTTTAAAATTTTATTAATTAAATATTTTTTATTATTAATTGTTATAATATTAATTTGAGATTTATTATAAATAGGATCACCAACAATACTATGATTAATATATTCTAAATGAACTCTAATTTGATGTGTACGTCCAGTATGTAATTTAATTTTTAAATGACTATGCATTTTAAATATACGTTTTAAAAAATATTGTGTTATTGCTTCTTTACCTTCATTAGTTACATTCATACGTATATTTTTTTTATTATAGAATTTTTTTATTGGATAGTTAATAATATCATTATATTTAACAATACCATTTACTATTGCTTCATATTCTCTTATAATTTTATGTTTTTTTAAAGCTATTTTTAAATTAATATATGATAACATTGTTTTTGCTATAATTATTAACCCGGTTGTATTTTTATCTAATCTATGAATAATACCTGCTCTTGGTAAATCTCTAAGAAAGGGATAATAATATAATAAAGCATTAAATAATGTTTTATCTAAATTTCCATTACCTGGATGTACTACTAAATTTGAAGATTTATTTATTATTAATAAATAATTATCATTATAAATTATATTTAATGGGATATTTTGTGATTTCCATAATATTCTTTCTTGTAAAATTTTAATATCAATGTATATTTTGTCTCCTGTAAGAATTTTTTTTTAGGTTTATTTATAATAATATTATTAATTTTTATATTATTATTAATAATCCAATTTTTTATTTGAGATCTTGAAAATTGCAGTAATTTTTTAGTAAGAAATATATCTAATCTTATTCCAGTATTAGATTTATCAACAGTTTTAATTAATTTTATTATATTCATAAAATTTAATTTTATTAGTAATAAATAGAATAATATAATAAAAAATATTATTTTTAAATAGAAATTTAATTTTTAAAGACTAAAACATGAAAAAATTTATAATAAAAAATATTTTTTGTAAAACATTAATAATTTTATTATTAATAATAGTAACTAATTGTTCTCAATGTACATCTATTAATAATAGAAAAAAAATTATATTAACGAATATTTTGATTAAAGAAAAATATTTAGAAGCAACTAATGATTTATTTAAAAAAAATTATGCAAAATCAATGTTAGAATTTGAACAACTTGACAAATTATACCCTTATAATAAATATACTAAAGAAATTAAAGTTAATTTAATATATTTATATTATTTAAATAAACAATTTGTTTCTGTTATAAATTTATTTAATGAATTTATTAGAATATATCCTATATCAAAATATACTGATTATATACTTTATATAAAAAGTTTATCAGAAATATCATTAGATAGTAATAAAATTCAATATTTTTTTAGAATAAATAGAAGTGATTGTAATCCTTTTTATGCTAATAAAGCTGTATATGACTTAAAATTATTAATTAAAAATTATCCTAATAGTATTTATATACCTTTTGCTAAAAAAAGATTAAGATTTTTAAAAAAACGTTTAGCATTATATGAATTAAGTGTTATTCAATTTTATTTAAATAAAGAAATGTATATATCAGTTATAAAAAGATGTGAAATGTTAATTAAAAATTATCCTTATACATCAGAAAGTATTTTAGCATTAATGATAATGAATAAAACATATAAAATTATTAATATAATTTAATTAAAATGTATTTTTAATATTTAGAAACTTAATATTATAATTAATATTAAGTTTCTAAAAGTTGAAATTAACATATATTAATTTGAATTATTAATATGTCGTAAAATATTATTGCTTTTTAAGTATAAAGATTTAATGTAAAATTTAAACCAATTTTTTATTTTATAAAATAATTTTATTAATTCTGTTTTATTTTTTTGTTCAATTAATGATAAAATATAGTTTGATTTTTTTAGATAGTTTTTTATCAATTTTATATTATTATGAGATGACATTAAAATATCAGTATACAAATCAGGATTTTGTGAAAAAAATCTACCTGTCATAATTAAATCTACATTATATGCTGGAGAAGCAAATTTTAACAATTCTTTTAATTTAACATTTTCTGTAGATAAATGAAAACTATGAACTAGTATAGAAAAATATCTTAATGATTGAATAAAAGACATATATTTATCATGTTCTATTTGATCGATACATTTTAATTGCACTCCCCAAATTTTTATTTGTTTTAAAAACCAATTATAAGATTCAGGATAACGACCATTACAATATATTATTAATTTTTTTGCTAAAATATTATTTTCAGGACTAAACATTGGATGTAATCCAAGTACAGGACCATCATGTTTTTTTAACATTTTTTGTATTGGTTTATTTTTTATTGAAGTAACATCTACTAATATACATTCTTTAGATAATACAGGTAATTTTTTTATTACATCATCTAATGATGATATAGGTACACTAATTATTACCATTTTTATATTTAAGAAAAAATTATCTATATTTTTATTCCAATCTTCTTTTTCTAAAATATTAACTTTGTATCCAGATAAAATTAACATTTTTTTAAATAATTGCCCCATACCTCCTTTACCACCAATAATTAATATTTTTTTTAAATTTGGATTTAATGTTTTAAAACCATTTTCATTTTCATTTATGTAAGATTCATACATTATACGATATAATATATCTTTAATTAAATTTGGAGATACTCCTAATTTTTGAGCTTCTTTACTTCGTAAATCTATTATTAATTTTTCACGTTCTGGAATATAAATAGGAAAACCATAATAACTTTTTAATATTCCTATTTTTTTAACTAACTTTAAACGTTTTAATAAAAGGTTTATTAAATTTTTATCTAATATATCGATTTTATTTCGTAATGTAACTAATTCAGTTACCATATTTTTTTTAGTCATATTAATTTTTACATCTTATTATAAAAAACGCAATGGAAGTATTTTATTTAGTTTATTATAAATTTTATGTAAAATTTTTTCTGTTGTTTTCCAACTAATACAACTATCTGTAATTGATATTCCATATTTTAATTTATTGTAATTATTTATATTCATTAATTGATTACCCTCATTAATATAACTTTCTAACATTATTCCTATGATAGAATTATCACCTTTTTCAATTTGAGAGATAATAGAATCAACAACAATAGTTTGACGTTTAAAATTTTTATTTGAATTATTATGACTACAATCTATCATTATATTAGATTGTAATCCTGCTTTGATAAGATCATTACTACATCTTTTTATATCTTTTTCATGATAATTAGTTTTTTTTCCTCCACGCAAAATTATATGACAATTTTTATTTCCTAATGTTTTTATTAAACAAATTAATCCTTCTTGATTAGTACTAATAAAGTTATGTGATATAGATGCAGCTTTAATAGCATTAATAGCAGTTATAATACTTCCATTTGTATTATTTTTAAATCCTAATGGCATTTTTAATGAAGATGCTAATTCTCTATGAATTTGAGATTCAGTAGTACGTGCTCCAATAGCACCCCAACTGAAAAGTTCACTTAAATATTGTGGAGTATTAGGATCTAATATTTCCGTAGCTAAAGGAATTTCCATTTCGTTTAATTTTAATAATAATTTACGTGCAATATATAATCCTTTATTAATATCATAAGAATTATTCATATAAGGATCATTAATCAATCCTTTCCATCCAATAATTGTACGTGGTTTTTCAAAATAAACACGCATAACTATATATATAGTTTTGTTTAATTCTAAAGAAATTTTTTTTAATAATTTAGCATATTCTAAGGTTTCTTTAACATTATGAATAGAACAAGGTCCACAAATAATTAATATTCTAGAATCTTTTTTATTCATTATATTACATATAATTTGACGTGAAAATAATATTTGTTTTTTTATCTTTTCTGTAATAGGTAATTTTTTTTTTAATTCTTTAGGAGTAATAAAATTTTCTTCTTTAGTAAAATTATTACTAATATTATTTTGCATAATTAAGTAAACCTCAAATATTATAGTAATGTTATTTGTTACAAACGTAACATATATATATTGAAATGCATAAATACTTATTTAATAAATATTTAAAATGATTAAAATAATTTAAATATAATTTATGATAAATTGTTAAAATAAATAAATTTAATAAAGGAATACATAAAATTTATGGTTAAACTAATCCAGAAAAAAAAAGAAAAATCTATCGAATTATATAAATTTGCTGAAAATGCTTATTTAAATTATTCAATTTATGTTATTTCAGATAGAGCATTACCACATATTGGTGATGGTTTAAAACCTGTTCAAAGAAGAATTATATATGCTATGTCTGAATTAGGATTAAAATCCTCTTCTAAATTTAAAAAATCGGCTAGAACTATAGGAGATGTAATTGGAAAATATCACCCACATGGAGACGTAGCATGTTATGAAGCTATGGTATTAATGGCACAATCTTTTTCTTATAGATATCCTTTAATAGAAGGACAAGGAAATTGGGGTTCTCCTGATGATCCTAAATCTTTTGCTGCAATGAGATATACAGAATCTCGTTTATCTGAATATTCTGATTTATTATTAAATGAAATTGAAAAAGGAACTGTTGAATATATTTCTAATTTTGATGGTTCATTATTAGAACCTAAAATACTTCCTGCTTGTTTACCTAATATTATTTTAAATGGTGCAATAGGAATTGCTGTAGGAATGGTTACAGACATCCCACCACATAATATTAAAGAAGTAGCAACAGCAATTATTAAATTAATTGATTATCCTGAAAGTACATTAGAAGATATACTAAATATTATTCAAGGTCCAGATTTTCCAACAGAAAGTATAATTATTACTCCTAAAAAAGAATTACGTAAAATATATGAAAATGGAAAAGGATCTATTAGACTAAGATCTTTATGGAGTATAAAAAATAATTCCATAATAATAACATCATTACCATATCAAGTTTCAGTTATACGTATAATAGAACAAATAACCACACAAATAAAAAATAAAAAATTACCAATGATTGAGGATATAAGGGATGAATCTGATTATGAAAATCCAATAAGAATTGTTATATTTATTAAAAATAATTTTAATTATTTAAAATTAGAAAAAATTATACATCATTTATTTTTTACAACTGATTTAGAAAAAAGTTATCGTATTAACTTAAATATGATTGGATTAAATAATAAACCTTCTGTAAAAAGTTTATTAGAAATTTTATCAGAATGGCTTGTATTTAGAAGAAATATAGTTAAAAAACGTTTAAATTTTTATTTAAATAAATTAATAAAAAAATTACATATTTTAAAAGGTTTATTAATAGCTCATAATAATTTAGAAGAATTAATACAAATTATTCGTTTAAATTTAAATCCTAATTCTATAATTCAAAATAAATTTAAAATGTCCGAATTACAAACTGAAACTTTATTAAATTTAAAATTACGTGCTATTACATTAATGGAAAAGAAAAAAATAATTGATGAACAATCTAAATTAGAAAAAGAATACAAATATATTAGTAATATATTATATTCAAAAAATAAAATGAATTCTTTATTAAAAAAAGAAATATTATTAACTATAAATAAATATGCAAATAATCGTCGTTCATTATTTAAAAAATGTAGTGAAGCTAAATTATTAAATGAAAATGAATTATCAATATCTAATGAACCTATTACTGTTATTTTATCTAAAATGGGTTGGATTCGATCTGCTAAAGGACATACTATTGATCCTATCAATTTAAATTATAAATCTGGAGATTCATTTGCTATTTCTGTTAAAGGTAAAAAAAATCAGACAATTGTATTAATTGATTCAAAAGGACGTAGTTATAGTATAGATACTATTTCTTTACCACCTTTACGTAGTCAAGGTGAACCATTATCAAGTAAACTAAAAATACCACATGGTTCTACTATAAAAAGTATCTTAATGGAAGAAAATAATAAAGAAATTTTATTATCTTCTAGTTCTGGTTATGGTTTTTTATGTAATTTTAGTGATTTAATAGCATGTAACCGAAATGGTAAATCTTTAATGATACTTTCTGAAAAAGCAGAAGTTTTACCTCCTTTAATTATTAATGATAAAAAAAATATGATATTAGTTATATCTTCTATAGGAAGATTTTTATTATTTCCTATTAATATTTTACCAAAACTTTCTAAAGGTAAAGGTAATAAATTAATATTAATCGATAATAAAAATTTTATTCAAAATAAAGATAAATTAAAATGGATATTTGTTATTGATAATAAATCAGTAATTTTTGTTGAATTAAATAATCACAAACTTAAATTAAAATATAAAGAATTAAAAAAATTTTATATGAATAAAAATCATAAGGGTTTTTTTTTAAATAAAAAAGAAAAAATAAAAAATATTTTTTTAGATAAAAAAAAAGAACATCAAATTTTATTAAAATAAAAAATTTTGATTAAATAATTTTTATTATATTTATTTAAATTTTAAATATAAAATATTAATTAGAAAAATATTATTAATTGTTAAAATAATTAATCAATATACGTAATAAAATATTTTATTTATAAAAAATAATTTTCATATTCTTTAATAAAAAAATTATTTTATCTTAAGAAAAAATTTCTTATATAAAAATTTAAGTTATTAATAATTAATTTAATTAATAAATTTTTAATTAAATATTCATATATAAAATTTAAATAATTATTAAATATCAATAATAATTAAAATTATTTATTCATATTTATTGCATTTATTATTATTTAAGGATAAATAATTATTAATAATAAATATTATTTTAAAAATATTTTTTAATATTTAAAATATTTAGTATTATTAAAGGTAGGTTAGATAAAATGCGAGTATTAAAATTTGGTGGAACATCATTATCAAATGCAAAAAAATTTTTAATGGTAGTAAATATTATTTCTAATTATTCAAAAAAAGAAAAATTAGCTATAGTATTATCTGCATCTTCAACTATTACAAATTATTTGATATTAATAATAAAAAAAGCTATAAAAAATGAAAATTTTCAAATAGATTTTATAAAAATAAAAAACTTTTTTTTAAATTTAATTCAAGATCTTTCTTCTAAAGAAGAAAATTTAAATATTAGTAATATTAAAAATAAAATAAATATTATTTTTTTATTATTAGAAAATTTATTAAATGGTATTAGTTTATTAAATTTTTGTCCTGATATGATTTATGCTAAAATATTAGCACAAGGAGAAAAATTTTCTGTTATTTTCATGCAAGAATTATTAGTTTCTAAAAAATATAATGTTTATATTCTAGATCCAAAAAAATATTTATTCGCTACAGGAGATTATTTAGAATCTAAAATTAATATAAATATTTCTTCTCAAAAAATAAAAAATATTAATTTATTAAATATTGACATTATTTTAATGGCCGGTTTTACTGCTTCTAATAAAAATAATGAATTAGTTTTATTAGGTCGTAATGGTTCAGATTACTCAGCATCTGCTTTAGCAGCTTGTTTAAATGTAAAACATTGTGAAATTTGGACTGATGTAGATGGTATCTATACAGCAGATCCTAATCTTATAACAAAAGCTAAATTATTACCATTTATATCCTATAATGAAGCAACAATATTATCTTACTTAGGAGCAAAAGTAATTCATTATAATATGATTTCTCCTATATCTAAATATAAAATACAATGTATAATAAAAAATACAATGAATCCACAATCTCCAGGAACACTTATAAGTGAAAATAATAATTCTCCATTGATAAAAAGTATTACTAAACAAAAAAACGTAGTAATGTTTTATGTTTCTAGTAATAAAATTAAAACAATACAATATATAATACCAAAAATGTTGGATATTATCTTTAAATCAAAAATAATAATTTTATTAATGATTCATTCATCTTCTAAACATGGTTTATATTTTTATGTTTTTAAAAAACAAGCAAATTATTTTAAAATATTACTAGAAAATAATTTTGGTTTAGAATTTAAAAATAAATTAATTAATCCTTTATATATTCTAGAAAAATTATCTATTATTTCTTTAGTAGGTGATAAAATAAATAATTATATTAATATAATAACAAAATTTTTACATGTATTTAAAATTACAAAAATTAATATTTTAGCTATTTCACAAAATTTTTTACAAAATTCTATTTCTATAGTGATAAAAAATAATTATGTAGATGACATTATGAAAATAGCGCATCAATTATTATTTTATAAAGAAAAGGTAATTGAAGTATTTGTTATAGGTATTGGAGGGATTGGAAGTACATTATTAGAACAAATAAATAATCAACAAAAATTATTAAAAAATAAATCTATTAATATTAAAATTTGTGGGATTTTTAATTCTAAATCTTCTTTAATAAATATTAATGGTATTAATTTAAATAATTGGTTTTCACAAATTAAAAATAATTATAATAATTATACAATAGAAAATTTTATTTCTAATATTAAACAATATAAATTTATTAATCCTGTTATTATAGATTGTACTTCTTCACAAAAAATAGCTTATCAATATATTAATTTTTTTAATAATGGTTTTCATGTAATAGCTACTAATAAGAAAGCTAATACATCATCTTTAAAATATTATAAAGATTTACGTATAACAGCAAAAAAAAATAATTGTAAATTTTTTTATGAAACTAATGTAGGTGCTGGTTTACCTGTAATTTTTAATTTGCAAAATTTAATAAATACAGGTGATAAATTAATTAATTTTACAGGAATATTATCTGGATCTCTTTCATTTATTTTTGGTAAATTAGAAGAAGGAATATCTTTATCTAAAGCTACATATATGGCAAAAAAAATGGGTTTTACAGAACCTGATCCACGAATTGATTTATCAGGTATAGATGTTGCTAGGAAACTTCTTATTTTAGCTAGAGAAATTGGTTATGATTTAGAATTAAATGATATTCAAATAGAATCAATTATTCCTAATAAATTTAATAATTTAAATTCAGTTAAAGAATTTATGTCTTTATTGCCAGAATTAGATTCACATTTTGATAAAAAAATACAAAATGCTAAAAAAGAAAATAAAGTTCTTCGTTTTATAGGAAGTATAAATAAATATGGTATTTGTAAAGTACAAATTTTACAAATAGATAAAAAAAATCCTTTGTTTGAAATTAAAAATGGTGAAAATGCTTTAGCTTTTTATAGTAAGTATTATCAACCAATACCTTTAGTATTAAGAGGTTATGGAGCTGGAAATAAAGTTACTGCTTCAGGAGTATTTGCTGATTTATTACGTACTATTATTTAATAAAAATAGGAATTTGAAGTAATGATAAAAATCTATGCTCCTGCTTCTATTGGAAATATAAATGTTGGATTTGATTCATTAGGTATAGCATTATCTAGATTAGATGGAGGCATTTTAGGTGATTATGTATCTATTACATCATCTAAAAAATTTATATTAATAAATAAAGGATATTTTTTAAACGATTTACCCAAAAATTTTTATAAAAATATTATTTTTCATTGTTGGTCAAAATTTTGTGATAAAATAGGTAAAACAGTACCATTAAAAATTATTTTAGAAAAAAATGTACCTGTAGCTTCAGGTTTAGGTTCAAGTTCTTGTTCTATAGTAGCTTTTTTAAAAGCTATGAATTTATTTCTTAATAATCCTTTAAATGATAATGAATTACTAGTTTTAATGGGAGAGTTAGAACAATCATTATCCGGAAATATACATTATGATAATGTTGCACCTTGTTACTTAGGTGGGATTAAATTAATATTAATAACAGATAATTTAATTATTCAAGATATACCAGTATTTGATAATTGGTTTTGGGTTATTACATATCCTGGAATAAAACTTTCAACTTATAATTCTAGAAAAATACTTCCTAATTGTTATAAAAAAAATATTTGTATAAAACAAAGTCAATATTTAGCAGGATTTATACATGCAAGTCATACTAAGCAAGAATTACTTGCAGCAAAACTAATGAAAGATTTTATTGCTGAACCATATAGAAAATCTCTATTACCTCATTTTGAAAAAATTCGTAAAATTTCTAAAAAATTAGGAGCTTTAAGTTATGGTATTGCAGGATCAGGACCAACTCTATTTACTATATTTAATAATTTAAATATTGCAAAAAGTATGGTTAAGTGGTTAAAAATAAATTATTTAAAAAATCAAAAAGGTTTTGTGTATATTTGTGTAGTTAATAAAAAAGGCACACAAATAATGGAGAAAAAATGAAATTTTATAACATAAATAATCATAAAGAAATAATAAGTTTTAAACAAGCATTAAAAATAGGATTAGGAAAAAATCAAGGATTATTTTTTCCTAGTTTTATACCTAAAATTCATTTAAAAAATATTAATGAAATATTAGATATGGATTTTATCAATCGTAGTAGTTATTTACTATCTTTATTTATCAAAGATGAAATTTCTTCAAAAGATTTAATAAAAATTGTAAATAAAGCATTTAATTTTCCTTTAAAATTAGTTAACATTAAGGATAACATTTTTTGTTTAGAATTATTTCACGGACCAACTTTATCTTTTAAAGATTTTGGTGTTCGTTTTATGTCACAAATATTAAATTATTTTACTAAACAAAAAAAAATCATTATTTTAACAGCTACATCTGGTGATACCGGAGCTGCTGTTGCTCATGCTTTTTATAATATCAATAATATTGAAGTTATAATTTTATATCCTAAAAATAAAATTTCTATTTTACAAGAAAAATTATTTTGTACTTTAGGTAAAAATATTAAAACAATTGCTGTTCAAGGTAATTTTGATGATTGTCAAAAATTAGTTAAGCAATCTTTTGAAGATACTTATTTAAGAAATAAAGTTATTCTTAACTCTGCAAATTCGATTAATATCAGCAGATTAATAGCTCAAATATGTTATTATTTTGAAGCTTTTGCTCAAATTTCAAAAAAAAATAGAAATAACGTTATTATTTCTATACCTTGCGGTAATTTTGGTAATTTAACTGCTGGATTGATATCCAAATCAATGGGTTTACCTGTAAAAAAATTTATAGCAGCTACTAATTCTAATGATACAGTTTTAAGATATCTTAAAAGTGGTATTTGGAAACCTAAAAAAACTATTACGACATTATCTAATGCTATGGATGTAAGTAATCCTAATAATTGGCCACGTATATTAGAATTATTTCAAATAAATAATTGGGATTTAAATAAATTGTCATCTCAATCAATATCAGATTGTATTACTGAACAATCTATAATAAAACTATATCATCAATATGAATATATTACAGAACCACATTCTGCAATAGCATATTATGCTTTATATTCAAAAATAAAACATGAAAAAGAATTTGGAATTTTTTTAGGCACTGCACATCCAGCAAAATTTCAAAATTATATAAATAAAATTTTAAAAATAACAATACAATTACCAATTGTATTAACTAATTATATGAAAAAAGAAAATTTATCTTATAATTTTCCAAATAATTTTACTTATTTTAAAAATTTTTTAATAAAAAATTATATTTAATAAATTGATTATTTTTACATTTTTAATAAAAAATTATATTTAATAAATTGATTATTTTTACATTTTTAATAAAAAATTATATTTAATAAATTGATTATTTTTACATTTTTAATAAAAAATTATATTTAATAAATTGATTATTTTTACATTTTTAATAAAAAATTATATTTAATAAATTGATTATTTTTACATTTTTAATAAAAAATTATATTTATTTAGTAATTATTTATTATATAAATAATTAATTTATTTACATATTGTGTTTATATAATATATTATCAATGGATTAACTTTAATATATAAATTATAAATTATGATTATTACGAATCATTATATTAATAACTTATCTTTTTGTATATTTCAAATATTTGCTGTTATAATCAGCTGTACTGTTATGTTAGTATCACATTTTTT
Source organism: Enterobacteriaceae endosymbiont of Plateumaris braccata (assembly GCF_012563325.1). Lineage (NCBI taxonomy): Bacteria > Pseudomonadati > Pseudomonadota > Gammaproteobacteria > Enterobacterales > Enterobacteriaceae > Enterobacteriaceae endosymbiont of Plateumaris braccata. Next base: position 419,583 of record NZ_CP046232.1, on the reverse strand, counting down.
AGGAGGTCGTTCTTATGGTATAGATAAAAACATACCTTTTGAATCTGGTGCTTGTTCTTTTGGTAATTCTCAAATAAAAATTTTTATTAAATTTTATTTAATAGCTATGTTTTTTGTGATTTTTGATATTGAAGCATTATATTTATATATATGGTCTCTTTCTATTAAAGAAATTAAATTAGAAGGATTTATAGAAGGATTATTATTTATAATAACAATTTTAATTAGTTTATTTTATTTATTTAAAATAAATGCTTTAAATTGGAAATCTAAAAAAACATTTTTAATTTTTTATTAAAAATAAAATAGATATCATCTATATGAAATATATTCTTACTAAAACAAATATTAATAATAAAAAAACATATCCATTAGAAGAACGAAAAAATATTAATGATGATCCAATTGAAAATCAAATTAATCAAAATATATTTTTAGGAAATTTAAAAAAAATTACTCATAAAATTATCAATTGGGGTAGAAAAAATTCTTTATGGCCATATAATTTTGGTCTTTCTTGTTGTTATGTTGAGATGACTACATCATTTACATCTATTAATGATATATCTCGATTTGGATCAGAAGTTTTAAGATCATCTCCTAGACAAGCTGATTTTATGGTTATAGCTGGCACATGTTTTCTTAAAATGGCACCTATTATACAAAGATTATATGATCAAATGTTAGAACCTAAATGGGTAATTTCTATGGGAGCATGTGCTAACTCTGGAGGAATGTATGATATATATTCCGTAGTTCAAGGAGTAGATAAATTTTTACCGGTTGATGTTTATATTCCAGGTTGTCCGCCTAGACCGGAAGCATATATTCAAGCTTTATTATTATTACAAAAATCCATTGATAAAGAAAGACGTCCATTATCTTGGATAATGGGTGATCAAGGAATATATAAACCTAAAATATCATCAAAAATAAAATTTGAAAAAAATGTAAAATTACGTTCTCCTGAAGAAATTTAATTAATTTATTTATTATTTATTAAATTAGTAATTTTGTTATTATTTAAATAATAAATGGAATATTTATGAATAATTTGAACAATAATTCAGAAAAAAAAATATCAATAAATAATATTTATTCTGAATCTTTAATTAATAATTTAAATGATTCAATACTTAAAAAATTAAATGATTATTTTGGAACAAAAAATTTTTTAATACAAAATAATAAAAATATAAATATGCCATTAGTAATTTGGATAAAAAAAAAAAAATTAATATATTTTATAAAATTTTTATCTAAAATTCATAATCCATATAATATGTTATATGATATTCATGGTGTAGATGAAAGACTACATCACAATAAATTTAATTTAATATTAAAAATGGATTTTTCTTTATTTTATCATTTAATTTCAATTAATAGAAATATTGATATAATAATTAAAGTTCCATTAATAAAAAATGATTTATCTATTGATAGCATAACAAAATATTTTGTTAATGCTAATTGGTATGAAAGAGAAATATGGGAAATGTTTGGAATTAATTTTATTAATCATCCTCATTTATCTCATATCCTTTTACCATATAATTGGAATAGTGGTTATCCTTTACGTAAAGATTTTCCTTCAAGAGCGACTGAAAATGAATTTTATTCTTTATCTAAAAATAAATATAAAATAGATATTGAAAATACAAAATTTCATCCAGAAGAATGGGGAATAAAAGTTAATAATAAAAACTATGATTATATGTTTTTAAATTTAGGACCAAACCATCCTTCTGTACATGGAGCTTTTAGAATAATTTTACAATTAAATGGTGAAGAAATCATAGATTGTATACCTGATATAGGATATCATCATAGAGGTGCAGAAAAAATAGCTGAAAGACAAACTTGGCATACTTATATTCCATATACAGATCGTATTGAATATTTAGGCGGTTGTATAAATGAAATGCCTTATATTCTTGCAATAGAAAAATTAGCAAACATTATTGTTTCAGATAGAATTAAAGTTATTAGAATTATGTTATCGGAATTATTTCGAATTAATAGTCATTTATTATATTTATCTACTTTTATTCAAGATGTTGGTGCTATGACTCCTGTATTTCTTGCATTTACTGATCGACAAAAAATATATGATATAATTGAAGCTATTACAGGTGCTAGAATGCATCCTGCATGGTTTAGAATAGGTGGATTAGCAAATGATTTACCAAAAGGATGGAATATATTATTAAAAAAAATATTAAAATGGTTACCTATCAGATTACAAATTTATAAAAAAACAGCTTTAGAAAATAGTATTTTAATATCTCGATCCAAAAATGTAGCATCATATTCACAAAAAGAAGCTATACAATGGGGTATTACAGGAGCTGGGTTAAGAGCTACTGGTTTAAATTTTGATGTACGTAAATGGAGACCTTATTCTGGTTATGAAAATTTTGATTTTGAAATTCCAATAGGTAATAATATAAGTGATTGTTATTCTAGAGTTATGTTAAAATTGGAAGAAATATGGCAAAGTTTAAATATTTTAAAACAATGTTTAAATAATATGCCTTCCGGACCGTTTAAAGTAGATCATCCTTTAACAACACCCCCACCAAAAGAAAAAACACTAAAAAATATTGAAACACTTATTACTCATTTTTTACAGGTTTCTTGGGGACCCATAATGCCTCCTAATGAATCATTTCAAATGATAGAAGCAACAAAAGGTATTAATAGCTATTATTTAATTAGTGATGGTAATACCACTAGTTATCGTACAAGAATAAGAACACCAAGTTTTGCTCATTTACAACAAATACCTTCAGTTATTAGAGGTAGTTTAATATCTGATTTAATTACATATCTAGGTAGTATTGATTTTGTTATGTCTGATGTTGATCGTTAATATAAACTATGAATAAAATAATTAATGAAAAAAAATATATATTAAATAAAACAGATTTAAAAATAATCAATAAAATAAAATCTCATTACGAATATAATCATGCAGCTTCTATTGAAGTCTTAATATATTTACAAAAAAAATATGGTTGGATATCTGATGATATTATTTATATTGTTGCTAATTTATTAAATATTTCACCAGCTGAAATTGATAGTATTGCAACATTTTATAGTCAAATTTTTAGATGTCCAGTAGGAAAATATGTTATTAAATATTGTGATAGTGTTGTATGTTATATAACAGGATATGAAAAAATTTTAAAAATAATAAAAGATAAATTGCAAATTATTCCTGGTGAAACAACTAATAATGGTTTATTTACTTTGTTACCTATATGTTGTTTAGGTTTATGTGATAAAAGTCCTAGTATTATGATTAATAATCAAATTTATACTTCAGTGTCAAAAAATGATATCAATCAAATTTTGGATAAATATATTAATGAAAAAATTAAATCTTAATGAAGAAAACTATCCATTAACATGGCGTATGAGACATGATAATAAACCAGTTTTTTTAAAAGAATATATTCAAAAAAATGGTTATATTGGTTTAAATAAAACATTAAAGAATATGATTCCAGAAGAAGTTATTAATTTAATTAAAAATTCAAAGTTAAAAGGCAGAGGAGGTGCAGGTTTTTCTACTGGGTTAAAATGGAGTTTAATGCCACAAAAAAGAGAAAAGACTGAAATTCGATATTTATTATGTAATGCAGATGAAATGGAACCTGGAACTTACAAAGATCGTTTTTTAATAGAACATATTCCACATCAATTAATAGAAGGTATAATTATTAGTGCTTTTGCGATACAAGCTAATCAAGGTTATATTTTTTTAAGAGGAGAATATATAACATGTGCTAAAATTTTAACTACAGCAATTCAAGAAGCTTATACATTAGGGTTTTTAGGAAAAAATATCTTAAATACAGAATTTAATTTTGAATTATATATGCATATAGGAGCTGGAAGATATATTTGTGGTGAAGAAACAGCATTAATTAATTCACTAGAAGGTAAAAGAGCGAATCCTAGATTTAAACCTCCTTTTCCTTCTTCTATTGGATTATGGGGTAAACCTACATGTATTAATAATGTTGAAACTCTATTTAATATATCTAGTATATTAATAAATGGTTCAAACTGGTATAAAAATATTTCTAAAAGTAAATATGATAATGGGACCAAAATGTTAGGTTTTTCTGGAAATGTTAAAAATCCTGGAGTATGGGAATTACCATTTGGTACTAGTGCTCGTGAAGTCTTAGAAAAATATGCTAGAGGCATGAAAAATGGATTAAAATTAAAAGCTTGGCAAACTGGAGGTGCAGGAACAGGATTTTTAACTGAAAAATATTTAGATACACCTATGGATTTTATTAGTTTACAAAAAGTAGGCAGTAGATTAGGTACTGGATTATCTATGGCTATTGACAATAATATTAATATGATATCTTTAGTAAAAAATTTAGAAATATTTTTTGCAAGAGAATCTTGTGGTTTTTGTACGCCATGTCGTGAAGGATTACCATGGATTGTAAAAATATTAGATAAATTAGAAAAGAAAAAAGGTCATATTAAAGATATAAAATTATTAAAAGAAATTAGTACTCAATTAATAGAAGGAAAATCTTTTTGTGCTCTTCCTATTGGAGCTATAGAACCATTAAGTAGTGCATTAAAATATTTTTTAAATGAGTTTGAACTAGGAATATCGCAGTAAATATAAAATTATATAAATCTTTATATTATAAATTTATATATAAAAATATTAAATAAATAATAAAATTTTTATTATAATAACTTACTGGAATATATTTATTATGACTACAATTATTAATATAGATGGGCAATTTTATAAAGTTAATAATAAAGATAACATATTAAAAATATGTTTGTCTTTAGGTTTTGATTTACCATATTTCTGTTGGCATCCTATTCTTGGTAGTGTAGGATCATGTCGTTTATGTGCTATAAAAAAATATGATAATTGTAAGAAATTAACAGGACATGTTATAATGTCCTGTATGTCTTCACCTACTGAAAATTTATATATTTCTATAAATGATATAGAAATAAAAAATTTTCGTAAAAATATAATTGAATTATTAATGATTAATCATCCTCATGATTGTCCTATTTGTGATGCTGGTGGTAGTTGTCATTTACAAGATATGACAGTAATGGCTGGTCATGTTCATCGTAGATATAATTTTACTAAAAAACAATATAAAAATCAAAATTTAGGTCCTTTTATATCACATACAATGAACCGTTGTATTAAGTGTTATCGTTGTGTAAGATTTTATAAAGACTATGCAGATGGAAAAGATTTTAATGTTTTTGGTGCTAATAATAATCTTTATTTTGGAAGAATAACTGATGGAATATTAGAAAATGAATGTTCAGGTAATTTAGTAGAAATATGTCCTACAGGAGTATTTACAGATAAAACTTATTCTGAACATTTTTCTCGTAAATGGGATATGCAGTATGCCCCTAGTATTTGTCAAAACTGTTCTTTAGGTTGTAATATTACAGTTGGAGAACGTTATGGATATTTATCTAGTATAGAAAATAGATTTCATGAAGAAATAAATCATTACTTTATCTGTGATCGTGGACGTTTTGGTTCTGGTTATGTAAATTCTAATAATAGACCATTAAAAATTACTCAAAAAATTAATAATCAAAATACTTTTTTAGAACATTCAGAAGCAATAGAAAAAATTATTAATTTAATAAAAAAATCAAAAAAAATTATTGGAATTGGCTCACCTAGAGCAAGCATAGAAAGTAATTTTGCTTTAAAAGATTTAGTTGGAGAAGAAAATTTTTCTATTGGAATTTTAAATCAAGAAAAATTACAGATTGATTTAATTATAAAAATTTTACAAAGTAAAAATATATATTGTCCTACTCTTACTGAAATAGAAAATTATGATGCAATTTTAATTTTAGGTGAAGATATTAGTATAACTAGTCCTAGATTAGCTTTATCAATAAGACAGGCTATTAAAAAAAATTTGTCTAATGTATTTAATAATAATATTCCATATTGGAATAATAATGCTATTTTAAACTTAAATAATAAATTTAAAAATCCATTATTTATAACAAATATAGATAATACATCTTTAGATGATATTTCTAGTTGGAATTATTACGCTCCAATTGAAAATCAAGTTAATTTTGGTTTTATCTTATCTAATTATATTCAAAACACATCATCTGAAATTTTTATTACTGATAATAATTTATTACAACAAATAAAAAAAATAGCACAAATATTATTAAAAGCAAAAAAACCTTTAATTATTTCAGGTACTAATTCTGGTTCATTAGAATTAATTTCTGCAGCATATAATATAGTTAAATCTTTAAATATTTATGAAAAACATGCAGGATTATTTTTTGTGTTAAATACAGTAAATAGTATGGGTATTGGAATAATTAATGGTAAATCTTTAGAAGAAATTTTTAATACAAATTTATCTAAAATAGATACATTAATTGTTATGGAAAATGATTTATATTTTCAAGAAGAAAAAAATAAATTAAATAATATATTTAAAAATATATCTAATATTATTGTTATAGATCATCAATATACAGATACAATGAAAAAAGCAAATATAATTTTACCATCAGCTAGTTTTTTTGAAAGTAGTGGTACTGTTATTAATAATGAATCTAGAGCACAAAGATTTTTTCAAGCTTATAATCCTATATTTTATAATAAAAAAATTCAAGTTAAAGCTAGTTGGAAATGGTTATCCGAATTAAAATCTAAAATTAATAACAAAAAATCAAATAACATTAATTTAGACAAAATAATAAAAAATTGTGAAGTTAAAATACCTATACTTAATGGAATTAGTCAAGCAGCTCCAAAAGCTAATTATAAGATTTTTAATAGAAAATTTGCAAGATCTCCTATTCGTTATAGTGGAAGATCGTCAATGTTATCTAATATTAATATACATGAGCAAAAACAATTAGAAGATAAAGATACTATTTTTAATTTTTCTATGGAAGGTAACTATGATTCTAATATTAAATGTTCTCATTTACCATTTTTATGGCATTCAGGATGGAATTCTTTACAATCTTTAAATAAATTTCAAAAAGAAATAGGAATTTCATCTAAATATGGTCCTACAGGAATAAAAATTTTAAATAAATATAATAAAAAACCATTAGATATGTTTAAATATGATTTTAAAAAATCCTTACATTTTAAAAAATTTACTATTGTTCCTTATTATAGTTTATTTTATAGTGATAGTTTAATACAAAAATCAAAATTAATAAAAAAATATTTTTATCATCAATATATAATTATAAATAATTTAGATGCAATAAATTTAGGAATTCAAGAAAATTTTTATAATTGTATAATAGAAATATTTTGTTTAAATAATAAAATTCATTTACCATTACGTATTTCAAAAAATTTACATCAAGGATTAATTGGATTACCTTTAGGTATACCAGGAATACCTTTAGTATTTTTAGGAAAAACTATTGAAAAATTAAAGGTAATAAAATGAATTTATACTTATTTTTAAATATAAATAATTTATTAATAATTGTGAAATCTTTATTCATATTAATAATTTTAATAATTAGTGGTGCTTATTTAAGTTTTATAGAACGTCGTATATTAGCATTATTTCAAAATCGTTATGGTCCGAATAGAGTGGGATGGTTTGGATCTTTACAATTATTAGCAGATATGATAAAAATTATTTTTAAAGAAGATATAATACCAACTTTTACAAATAAATTTTTTTTTAATATTGCTCCTATTATTGCTTTTAATTCATTATTATCTATATTTGCAATAATACCTATTACTTCGACACTAATAATATCTGATTTAACTATTGGTATTCTATTTTTTCTAATGATGTCTAGTATTTCAGTTTATTCTATTTTATTTGCAGGATGGTCAAGTAATAATAAATATGCTTTATTAGGTTCAATTAGAGGAATTGCACAAATTTTAAGTTATGAAGTTTTTTTAGGTTTGTCATTAATGGGTGTTATATGTCAAACAGGATCGTTTAATTTAAATGATATTGTATATAAACAATATCATTGCTGGAATATTATTCCTCAATTTTTTGGATTTATTACATTTTTTATCGCTGCTATAGCATTATGTCATAGACATCCTTTTGACCAGCCAGAAACAGAACAAGAACTTTCTGATGGATATCATATTGAATACTCAGGAATTAAATTTGGTTTATTTTTTGTAGGAGAATATATTAATATTATAATTATTTCTTCTTTAATCACAACAATATTTTTTGGTGGTTGGTATGGACCAATTTTACCACCTATTATATGGTTTTTTTTAAAAACAATGTTTTTTATAGTATTATTTTTTTTAATAAGAGCATCTTTACCACGTCCTCGATATGATCAGGTTATGTCTTTTGGATGGTTAATATGTTTACCATTAACATTGATAAATCTAATTTTTACTGCATTAATTATGGTAATATAAGTTATTTTACTTTAAAACAAACATAAAAATGAAATTTAAAAAATTAATTATAGGATTATTTAGTCAAATACGTAGTATATTTTTAGTCTGGACAAATATGTTTAAAAAAAGAGAAACTATAATGTATCCAGAAGAAAAAGTATATTTACCTCCAAGATATCGTGGAAGAATAATATTATCATTAGATAATGATAATAATGAACGTTGTGTTGCATGTAATTTATGTGCAGTAGTATGTCCAGTAGGATGTATTTCTTTAAAAAAAGCAACAAAAAAAAACGGTAGATCATATCCTATATTTTTTCGTATTAATTTATCTCGTTGTATATTTTGTGGTTTTTGTGAAGAAGCTTGTCCTACTAATGCTATACAATTAATACCAGATTTCGAATTATGTGAATTTAAGAGACAAGATATGGTATATGAAAAAGAAAATTTATTAATTAATAATACAGGAAAATATCCTGATTATAATTTTTATAATTTTTCTGGAATTACAATAAAAAAAAATTGTTCAAAATATAAAAAAAATAATATTGAAGTAGATGTAAAAAGTTTGTTACCATAAAATAAATAAAAGGTTTTATCTATGGAATTGATTTTTTATATATTAGGAATATTAGCAATAATTTCTACATTATGTACAGTAATAAGTATACATCCTATGTATACATTATTATATTTTTTAATATCATTAATCTCTATATCTGGTATATTTTTTACTTTAGGTGATTATTTTGCAGGAGCTTTAGAAATTATTATTTATGCAGGAGCAATAGTTGTATTATTTGTATTTATATTAATGTTATTAAATTATAAAAAAATAGCTTTTCAAGAAAAAAAAATATTATTAGAAAAACCACTAATATTAATTAGTTCTATTTTATTAATAATAATTTTATTATCTTTTTTAATTTTTCTTATTAAAAAACCATGTAATAATAAATATATATTGAATAATATTATTGATATTAATAATATCGGAAAAAATATGTTTAAAGAATATAAAATAATTGTTGAATTAATATCAATATTGCTATTAGCAGGACTAATCGTCATTTTTCATATAGGAAATAAAAAAAATTAGATATTTAATCTTTTTTGAGATATTAATAAATTAAAAATTAAAAAGAAAAAAAATATGATTCCTTTATATTATGGATTATTAATAACTATTATTATATTTGTAATTGGATTAATAGGTGTAATTATTAGACAAAATATGTTGTATATTTTAATATGTGTAGAAATAATGTTAAATGCTGCAGCATTATCTTGTATAATTTCAGGAAACTGTTGGAAACAAACAGAAGGAGAAATTATGTATATAATCTCTATTACTATTGCAGCTATCGAAAGCTGTATAGGTTTAGTTTTATTATTAAAATTATATCATTATCAAAATACTGTTAATATTGATTCAATTAGTGAGATGAATGGATGAAATTTCTTTATTTTACTATTTTAATACCTTTAATAAGTTTTTTTATATTATCTTTATTTACTAATTTGAATAAAAAAATATCTACTATTATTGGTGTTGGTTCTATAGGTATTATTGCGATAATTACATGTGTAATTAATTTACTTTTTTTAAAAAATAATTTATTAGTATATAAAGAGTCTTTATGGCAAATTATAAGAATCAATAATTTTCATGTTGATCTAAATTTATATTTAGATATACTTTCATTAATAATGCTATCAGTTACTACCGGTGTAGGTTTACTTATACATATATTTGCATCATGGTATATGAAAAATGATGAAGGTTATTCAAGATTTTTTGCATATACTAATTTATTTATGGCTAGTATGATTCTTTTAATATTAGCTGATAATTTTATACTCATGTTTTTTGGATGGGAATGTGTAGGAGTTTGTTCTTATTTATTAATAGGTTTTTTTTATAAAAATACTTTAAATGGTTTTTCTGCTATAAAAGCATTTTTAATTACTCGCTTAGGTGATGTTTTTTTATCAATAGGGATTTTTTTAATATTTAAATTATTTAAAACAGTAAATTTTCAAGAAATATCTTTTTTAATTACTTCATCTAATTTTTACTATTCATCATTTTTATTAAATATTGCTACTTTAATGTTAACAATAGGAGCAATTAGTAAATCTGCACAATTTCCATTTAATACTTGGTTAATAGATGCAATGGCTGGTCCTACTCCAGTTTCTGCACTAATTCATGCTGCTACTATGGTAACAGCAGGTGTTTATCTTATTATACGAAATAATATTTTATTTTCATTAACAAATAACATTTTATTATTTGTAAGTATTATTGGAACAATAACATTATTAATATCAGGATTATCGGCTTTAGCACAAAAAGATATAAAACGTATTTTAGCATATTCTACTATGAGTCAAATTGGTTATATGTTTTTAGCATTGGGTATACATTCATGGGAAGCTTCTTTATTTCATTTAATAGCACATTCTTTTTTTAAAGCATTATTATTTTTATCTGTTGCTTCTATTATTATTTCTACTAATCATGAACAAAATATATTTAAAATGGGAAATATGAAAAAATATATTCCTTTTATATATTATTGTTTTTTATTAGGAGGATTATCTTTATGTTCTTTTCCAATTATTAGTATTAGTGGTTTTAGTAAAGGACAAATTTTATATGAAGCTTTAATTAACCATCATTTTATTTTAGTCATATTAGGTTTTGTTGGTGCTTTTATTACATCACTATATACTACTCGTATGGTTTATATTGTTTTTTATGGTCACACAAATATAATACCTATTAAAAATAATACTTTTAATCATAATATTCCATTAATTATATTAATTATATTGTCTAGTTTTATAGGTACAAATTTATTACCAGTAAGTATATATTCATATTTTAATCATGCAATAATAAAACATACAAATAAATATTTTATTTTAGAAATAATATCAGCAGTAATATCTATTACTGGTTTTATATCTTTTATATTATTTTGGAAAAATCGTAATTATTTATTAAAATTAACTAAAAAAAATAATATTAATTTTTGTATTATAAAAAATTTTTTTTTAAATGGTTGTTATTTAGATTTAATATATAAAAAATTATTTGTAAATAATTTTTTTAAAATATTATTTTTAATAAAAAATGATCCTATTACTCAAATTGTTAATATATTTATTAAATTTTCTCAAAAAACAGAACAATATTTATTAGTTAGTGAAAACGGATACATACGTTGGTATATATCATTTATGTGTTTAGGTATAATAATATTATTATTAATCATAATATTAAGTAATAAATATTATTTATTATGAAATAAAAATTTTAAATTAATGTTTTTTATTAAATTTTATTAAATTTTATTAAGATATTTAGGAAGTATTATGTTATTACCTTGGTTGATATTAATTCCTTTTATTGGTGGTTTAATTTGTTGGCAAAGTGAACGATTAAATTATAAATTACCTCGTTGGATTTCTTTATTTTCTATTAGTATAGTTTTTTTATTTTCTATTATTGAATTATTTATTCATTCATATTTTTTAAATAATAAATTATCTTTATCTCATCCTGTATGGATATCAGAATTTATATTACCTTGGATTCCAAGATTTGGCATAAATTTCCATTTAGCTACAGATGGTCTTTCTATAATAATGATTAATTTAACTGGATTATTAGGTATAATGGCTGTTTTATGTTCTTGGAATGAAACAAAAAAACTACATGGTTTTTTTCATTTAAACTTATTATGGATTTTAAGTGGTGTTATAGGTGTATTTCTTGCTATTGATATGTTTTTATTTTTTTTATGTTGGGAAATTATGCTAATTCCCATGTATTTTTTAATATCATTATGGGGTCATAATAATATAAAAGGTCAAAACCGTATAGTAGCTGCTACTAAATTTTTCATTTATACACAAGCTGGCGGTTTATTAATGTTAATTGGTATTTTAACATTAGTTTTTTTACATCAAGAAATAACAGGATTATGGACTTTTGAATATAATCATTTATTACATACTCCAAAATCATTTAGTTTAGAATTTTTATTAATGTTATGTTTTTTTATTGCTTTTGCTGTTAAAATACCAGTAATTCCTTTACATGGATGGTTACCTGATGCTCATAGTCAAGCTCCTACTGCAGGTTCTGTAGATTTAGCAGGTATTTTATTAAAAACAGCAGCATATGGTTTATTAAGATTTTCTTTACCATTATTTCCTTTAGCTTCTTTAAAATTTGCACCTATTGCTATAATATTAGGTATTATAGGCATATTTTATGGATCTTGGTTAGCATTTATTCAAAATGATATAAAAAGAATAATAGCTTATACTTCCATATCTCATATGGGATTTGTACTTATTGGTATTTATAGTAATAATAAAATTGCTTACCAAGGAGTTATCATACAAATGATATCACATGGAATATCTGCTGCTGCACAATTTATAATTTGTGGACAAATATATGAACGTTTAAAAACAAGAAATATAAATTTAATGGGTGGTTTTTGGAGTAATATAAATTGGTTACCAGGATTTTTCTTATTTTTTGCATTAGCAAGTTTAGGAATACCAGGTACTGGAAATTTTATAGGAGAATTTTTAATTCTTATAGGAAATTTTCAATATTATCCAATATATGCAAGTATTGCTACTTTTGGTTTAATATTTGCAAGTATTTATTCATTAAATATGATGCAAAAAATTTTTTATGGACCAATAAAAAAATCATTTATTTTTAAAAAAATGGTTTATAGAGAAATATTTATTATTACTTCTTTATTAATTTTATTATTAATGTTAGGTTTTTATCCTCAGCCTATATTAAATATTTCTTATAATGTAATTAATAATATTTATAATAAAATTATATTAAATTAATATATTTATCATATAAATGATCTACAAAAGGAAAAATAAAATATATTTTATGAACAATTTAATAATACTATTACCTTTAATTATTATTATAATAACAATAATATTTATACTTATAAGTATTTCTATTAAACGTAATAATTTTATTCATTCAATAATAACAATTAGTGGTTTATTTTGTACTTTAATATCTATACTTTATAATATGTATTATAATATCAATGTAATTAATAATACATTATTTATAGTAGATAATTATTCTTATTTTTATACTATAATATTATTAATAATTAGTATTATTACTTGTATAATAGCATATCCTTGGTTATCAAACTTTGATTATCATAAAGATGAATTTTATCTTTTAATTCTTATTTCTACTATTGGTGGAATGGTTTTAACTATTACAAATAATTTTATTTCTATGTTAATAGGAATAGAATTAATATCTATACCTGTATTTGGATTAATTGGATATAACTTAAAATTAAAAAATTCACTAGAAGCCAGTATTAAATATACTATACTTTCCAGTATAGCATCTTCTTTTTTTATATTGGGTATGTCATTAATTTTTATTGATTATGGTAATTTAAACTTTACATATATAAGCAAACATCATTTATTTCATCCAATGATAAATAATATAAGTATTCTTGGTTTAGTATTTATTTTGGTGAGTATTGGATTTAAATTATCATTAGTACCTTTCCATTTATGGACTCCAGATATTTATCAAGGTGCTCCTACTATAGTAACAATGTTTTTATCTACATTTAGTAAAATTGCTATTTTTACATCTCTTGTAAGATTATTAATTCATTTTACTAATATAATTTCAAATAAACTATTATTATTTAATTTATTAATTTTAATATCAATAACTTCTATTATATTTGGAAATTTTTTAGCTCTTACACAAAAAAATATTAAACGTTTATTAGGATATTCTTCTATAGCCCATTTAGGATATATGTTAATAATTTTATTATATAATATAATATTTCCAAATAATATATCATTATCTTTAGAAACAATGGGAATATACAGTATTAGTTATATATTAAATAATATAGGTATATTTACTGTTATTAGTATAATTTCTAATTTGAATAAACAACAACAATATAGAAAACATTTTGATCATCTTTTTTTTTATAGAGGATTATTTTGGTATGATCCTGTTTTATCATTTATTATGACTGTTATGTTTCTATCTCTAGCTGGAATACCAATAACTCTAGGTTTTATTTCTAAATTTTATTTAATATCTTTAGTTGTTAAAATGAAGTTATGGTATCTTGCATTCATAGTTATACTTAGTAGTATAGTTGGTTTATATTATTATTTACGTGTTATTATTAATTTATATTTACGTCCATATAATAAATTATATACATTAAGTTTTCTAAATAATTTACATACAAAAAAAACATTTATTAGTAAATATTTAATATTTTTATTGACAATAATAACAATTTTATTAGGAGTATATCCTGAATTTATAATACAAATTGTAAATAAATCTATATTTGTAATATAAATATAATTTATTAAATTTTTTTTAAATTATCATTTTTTTATAATTTTATATAATATTTTAATTGTAAATATAAAAACTAAAATATATAATACATATATTATAATTTTATTAATATCACCAATCCAAGAAGTAATAATATCTCCAAATATAAAACCTAAACTTACAAAAATTACAGACCATATTATAGCACCAATTATATTAAATATTAAAAATTTAAATGTTGTTATATTTGTTATACCAATAATTATTGGACCAATTAATCTAAAACCATACATAAATCTAACCACAATAATAAATATATATGGATAATTTGTAATTAAATTTTGATATTTATGTATTTTAAAATCATTTTTTTTTAAAAAAAATAATAATTTATTACTATATTTCTTTCCAATATAAAATAAAAATTGATCTCCTATAATAGCACCTAATGTAGAAATTATTATAACCCAATGATAAACTAATAATCCTTTATGTATAGCAATACCTCCAATAATAATAAATGTTTCTCCTTCTATAAGAGATCCTATAAGTATTATTAGATAACCATATTGATTAATGATTTTAGTAATGTCTATATCAAACATTTTAAAATTATATAATAATCATTATAAATAAACAATTATAAAATCATCTATAAATATTTTAATAATTTATATAAGGTGAGAAGGGGATTCGAACCCCTGATATGTTTTCATATACAGGCTTTCCAGGCATGCGCCTTCAACCACTCGGCCATCTCACCAATTATAATATAATGATATATTAATTTAAATATTTTATAAATAAAATATTTATTGTTTTAATAATAAAACTATAATAATATTATTTATTATGTTAATGAATAATAAAATTATAAAAGATCAATTTAATTTTTTATTTTATGATTATGAAACTTTTGGTTTAAATCCATCTATAGATAAAATAGCACAATTTGCATGTATACGCACTAATATAAATTTAGATTTTATAGAAGATCCTATCGTATTATATTGTAAATTACCAATGGATTATATGCCTGATCCTACATCTGTTATTATTAATAATATAAGTCCACAAATTGTTAATTCTAAAGGAATACTTGAATGTGATTTAGCAAAAAAAATTAATGAAATATTTTCTAAATATCATACTTGTATTGTAGGATATAATAATATTGTATTTGATGATGAATTTAGCCGTAATTTATTTTATCGAAATTTTTATGATCCATATAATTGTTATTGGAATAATAATAATAGTAGATGGGATATATTAAGTTTAGTACGAGCATGTTATATTTTAAGACCAAAAGGTATTAATTGGCCCAAAATAAATAATATCCCAGTTTTTAATCTTGAAAAAATTGCAAGCATTAATAATATTAGACTATATTATAGATCACATGATGCTTTATCTGATGTTTATAGAACAATAGAAATTGCTAAATTAATTAAAAAAAAACAATTGCTTCTTTATAATTATTTGTTTAAAAATAGAACAAAAAAAGAAATATTAAAAATTATTAATTTATCTAAATTAAAACCTTTAATTTATATTAGTAATATGTACAAAAATTTAAATAATAATATAGGATGTATTGTTCCATTATTTTGGTCTTTTAAAAATAAAAATATATTAATTGCTTTTGATTTAATTAATAATGTTAATGAACTTATGAATTTAGATTTAAAAAATAATATTTCGAGTATTAATTTTTTAGTCTATATAAAATTTATAAATATAAATAATTCACCTTTATTATTACCAATAAACATACTTAAATTAAATGATATTAAACGTTTAAATTTTAATTTAACCTATTATCAAGCAAATTTTCTAATCTTTAAAAGAAATTTTTTAAAAATTAAAAATATTATTTTTTCTCATTTAATTGAATTTTATAGTAAAAATGTTTTTTTTGATATTAAAAATGTCGATACACAATTATATAAAAATTTTTTTGGATATTCAGATTTACAAAAATTTAAAAAAATCCATCACACACCAATTAAAAAATTAAGTAAATTTATTTTTAATGATTCTAGAGCTAATGAATTATTATTTAGATATAGAGCTAGAAATTTTTTTGAAACTTTAAATAATTTAGAAAAAAATAAATGGAATTTATATAAAAAAAATATTTTTAATAAAGATTATATTTTTAATTATATTAATAAAACAAAAATTTTATTAGATAAATATCAAAATGATGAAAAAAAAACTATCATTTTAAATAATTTAATAAATTACTTTAAACAAATTATTAACAAAAATAATAAATGTTAAATTTAATTATTTTAAAATATGACCCATTTTACTAGCTTTAGTTTTTAAATATTGATTATTTTTTGAATTATATCCTACAATTAATGGAATACGACTAACTACATTAATACCATTTTTTTTTAAAATATTAATTTTACTAGGATTATTTGTTAATAATTTTATTTTTAAAATACCTAATATTTTTAATATATCTGCACATGCATTATAATTTCTTTCATCTGAAGCAAAACCTAACTTATGATTTGCTTGTACGGTATCTAACCCATTATCTTGATAATTATAAGCTGTAATTTTATTTAATAATCCTATATTTCTACCTTCTTGTCTATGATAAATTAATATTCCACATTTTTCTTTAGAAATTTGTATTAAAGATGATTTTAATTGAAAACCACAATCACAACGAAGACTAAATAAAGTATCTCCAGTTAAACATTCAGAATGAATTCTTGTTAAGACAATATTTGTTTTATAAATTTTATTTATATCATAAATTAAAGCAATATGATTTTTTCCAGTAGATATTTCTTCAAAACCTATTATAATAAATTCTCCCCATATAGTTGGCAATTTTGCTCTTGATATTTCTTTTAAATTCATATAATAATTCCTTATTAATATATAAATAATTTTATTATTTATTAGGTTATATAACCTAACATAAAGATACAACTTTTGTAAAAATTAAATATTAAATAAAACTAATATTTATTTAAAATTAATTTTGTATGAAACTATTATAGTAAATATATAAAACTTTTATATATATTAAAATTTTTATTGAAATAATTTATGTACATAAAAAAATTATTTTTATTTAAGGAAAAATATGAATTTGTTAAAATCATTAACAATGGTTAGTATTATAACATTATTATCTAGATTATTAGGTTTTATTAGAGATAGTCTTATAGCAAAAATTTTTGGTGCTGGTGTTTATAGTGATTCTTTTTTTATGGCATTTAAATTACCAAATTTATTACGTCGTATTTTTGCTGAAGGAGCTTTTTCTCAAGCTTTTACTCCAGTTTTAGCAGAATATAAAAATAGAAGAAGTATTATTGAAACTAAAGAGTTTATTTCTGCTGTATTAGGAATATTAACAATATTATTATCAATTGTTGTTGTATTAGGTATAATATTTTCTACTTTTATTATTTCTATAATAGCTCCTGGATTTGTTACTACTACTTATAAATTACTATTAACTTCTAAAATGTTAAAAATAACTTTTCCTTATATCCTTTTAATTTCTTTATCGTCCATAGCAAGTGCTATTTTAAATATTTGGAAAAATTTTTTAGTTCCAGCATTTACTCCTATATTATTAAATTTATGTATGATATTTTTTATAATATTTTGTCCATTTTGTTTTAATCCTCCAGTATTAATATTAGCATGGTCTGTTATAATCGGAGGTTTTATACAATTAATGTATCAATTAATTTATTTAAAAAGAATAAATATGTTAGTACAACCACGTTGTAAATTTGTTATATATAATAATATTCATGGTGTAATAAAAGTTTTTCAAAAAATGGGTATAGCTATTATTGGTGTATCTGCAACTCAAATATCTTTATTAATTAATTCTGTTTTTGCTTCTTTTTTAATTACAGGTTCAGTTACGTGGATTTATTATGCTGATCGTTTAATGGAATTACCTATTGGAATGTTTGCTATTGCATTAAGTATAGTATTATTGCCAGCATTAACAGATGCATTTACTACAAACAATGAAAAAGAATATAATCAATTAATAGATTTGGGTTTACGTTTATGTTTTCTTTTAATAGTTCCAAGTTCTTTAATGTTAGGTTTTTTTTCTAAAATATTATTAATTTCTTTATTTCAATATGGAGCATTTACTTATTTTGATGTTTTAATGACACAAAAAAATCTTATTATTTATGCTATAGGTTTATTATTTATAATAACATCTAAAGTTCTAGCTTTAGGGTATTATGCTAGACAAAATGTTAAAACTCCTGTATCAATAGCAATATTTGTTTTAGTTATTACTCAATTAATTAGTCCTATATTTATTTATTTTTTACATCATATTGGTTTTGCTATATCAATATGTTTAGCTGCATTTTTAAATTTTATTTTATTATTATCTAAATTAGTACGAAATAAAATTTATATTCCAGAATCTGGATGGTACAATTTTCTTATACGAATAACAATTGTTACTACTATTTTAGGTATATTATTATTATTTTTTTCTATGATAATTTCTGAACAATGGTTAATTTTATCTAGTTTACAATTTCGTATAATATTTTTATGTATTTTTTGTTTTTT
The DNA here is from genome assembly GCF_012563325.1 of Enterobacteriaceae endosymbiont of Plateumaris braccata. Lineage (NCBI taxonomy): Bacteria > Pseudomonadati > Pseudomonadota > Gammaproteobacteria > Enterobacterales > Enterobacteriaceae > Enterobacteriaceae endosymbiont of Plateumaris braccata. The sequence goes on along the minus strand of NZ_CP046232.1, from coordinate 400,132 downwards.
TATTTTAATATTATATATGTTAGTATTATTTTTATTAGGTTTCCGTTTACAAGAATTTTCATTACATAAAACAAAAATATAATTTTTATTAATTTAATATATCAGAAAATTATATAACAATAATTATCAATAGTAAAAAAAACATTATATCTTATAAAAAAATATATTTAATAAATATTATTTATAATAAACAATATAATTAATATATAATAATTATATATTATATGATTTAACTTTAACTTAATTATTATTAATTATTTATTTATAATTGAAAAAATATTTATTTAAAAGTAATTATGAATAATTATATTATATATTAATAAAATTTATATTTTATTATAATAAAAATTATTATTAAAATAATTTAAATATTTTTAATAATTAATTTTTTTGTGTTTTATATAATTTGATTAAATAATATTAATTAAAATTAAACATTTTAAATAAATTATATTTTTAATAATATAATTCATTATTTTTTGGATGGTAATTATGTTCAAAAAGAAATTAATACATTTTTTTTGTAAAGAATCTTGGAAAGGAATTTTTTTAACTAATAATTCATTATTACAAATTAATAAAATAATAAAAAAATATCCTACTATTAATGGTATTAGATTAATTTTAAAAAAAACAGGTTGTTTTGGTTTTAAATATAAAATTGAATTAATAACAAAGCCTTTTAAAAATGATTTAATTTTTCAATATAATAATATCTATATATATATAAAAAGAATAGACATTATTTTTATAGATGGAACAATAATAGATTTTATTCAAGAAGATTTTAAAGAATATTTTAAATATTATAATACTAAAATCAAAAAATCTTGTGGTTGTGGAGAAAGTTTTAATATTAAACATTAAAGAAATTTACTATGCAAAATAATAATATAGAAAATAAAATTAAATTTTTTAATAAAAAAAAATCTCTTTATAAAGAAGGTTTTTCTACAAATTTAAAAAATGAACAATTAATACCAGGAATTAATAAAAATATAATTAAAAAAATATCTAAAATTCGTAATGAACCTAAATGGATGTTAGATTTTAGATTAAAAGGATATAATTTTTGGAAAAATAGCAAAGAACCACATTGGTTAAATGGAAATTTTGATAAATTAAATTATCAAAATTATATTTATTATTCTGCACCTTTATCTATTAAAAATAATAATACATTAAATATAAATCCCAATATTAATAAAAATAAATATTTTACAAATGCTGTATCAGATACTTTTAATAAATTAAAGATTCCTATCAATAATAAAAATATAGCTGTTGATGGAATATTTGATTCAGTATCTGTTATTACAACTCATAAAGATAAATTATTTCAAAAAGGAATAATTTTTTGTTCTTTAAATAGTGCTATTCAAAATTATCCTGATTTAGTTAAAAAGTATTTAGGTACAGTTGTTTCTGCTAATGATAATTTTTTTGCATCTTTAAACGCAGCTGTAGCTTCTGATGGAACATTTATATATATACCTAAAAATGTAAATTGTCCTATAGAATTGTCTACTTATTTTCGTATTAATGAAAAAAATATTGGGCAATTTGAACGTACTATTTTAATTGCAGATGAAAATAGCAGTGTAAATTACATAGAAGGATGTTCTGCTCCTATAAGACATAATTATCAATTACATGCTGCTGTTGTAGAAGTAATATTATTAAAAAATGCTAAAGTAAAATATTCTACTGTACAAAATTGGTTTTCAGGCAATAAAAATTCAGGAGGGATTTTAAATTTTGTTACTAAAAGAGCAATATGTAAAGGAAATTATAGCAAAATGTCATGGACTCAATCAGAAACAGGATCTGCTATTACATGGAAATATCCTAGTGTTATTTTAAAAGGAGATTACTCTATTGGTGAATTTTTTTCAATTTCTTTAACAAATGGTTATCAACAAGCTGATACTGGAACTAAAATGATTCATATTGGAAAAAAAACAAAATCCACAATTATATCTAAAAGCATTTCTACTGAAAATAGTAAAAATACTTATAGAAGTTTAGTGAAAATTAATCAAAAATCAAATTATTCACGTAATTTTACTCAATGTGATTCTATTTTAATAGGTTCAAAATGTAGTACTCATACATATCCTAATTTAAAAATTGCTAATAATACATCACAAGTTGAACATGAAGCTACAACTTCTAAAATTGGAGAAGATCAAATATTTTTTTGTTTACAAAGGGGTATTAATATGGATAATGCTATTTCTATGATTATTAATGGATTTTGTAAAGATATTTTTATTAAATTTCCTTTAGAATTTGCTATAGAAGCACAAAAACTATTATCAATTAATTTAGAAAAAAGTATTGGTTAAAATTTTTTAATTAAATATTATTTAAATAAATTATGTTAAAAATAAAAAATCTTCATGTACATATAAATAATAAAGTAATATTAGATAGACTTAATCTAAAAATTAATTCTGGTGAAATTCATGCTATAATGGGTCCTAATGGATCAGGAAAAAGTACTTTATCATATATTTTAGTAGGAAAAAAAGAGTATATGATTTCTAAAGGAGAGATAATTTTCAAAAAAAAAAATTTATTAAATATGAATCCTGAAATAAGAGCAAGAGAAGGTATTTTTGTATCTTTTCAATATCCTCCTGAAATACCAGGAGTAACTAATAATTTATTTTTATATACATCATTAAATGAAATAAGAAAATATAATGGATTATCTTTATTAGATAGATTTGAATTTCAAGATTTAATTCACGAAAAAATAAAAATGTTAAATATAAAAAAAAATTTTCTTAAACGTTTTGTCAACGTGGGTTTTTCTGGTGGTGAAAAAAAAATTAATGATGTATTACAAATGTTAATTTTAGAACCAAAATTATGTATTTTAGATGAAATCGATTCAGGTTTAGATATTGATGCATTAAAAAAAGTTTCAAAAATAATAAATATTATGAGATCTAAAACTAGATCATTTATTATTATTACTCATTATCGTCGTATTTTAGATTATGTTAAACCAGATTATGTACATATACTTTATAATAATAAGATTGTGAAATCTAGTGATTTTACACTAGTTAAACAATTAGAGGATCAAGGCTATGGTTGGCTTAATGAGTAATAATTTATTAAAACAATTAAATTATATATATCAATTACATAAACAAAAATACTTTTCAAAAAATTCAGAAAATCATTGGTTAAAATTAAAAAATTTATTACATGATCCAACATATGTAAAAAAAAATACATATTTAAATATTATTAATAATAAATTATTTAAAATTCCTTTAACAAGAGAATTTTTAAAAAAAGATTTAGTAAATTTTACTTTTCAAATAGATGCTGTTTTTTTATATTTTATAAATGGAAAATTGAATAAAAATATAAGTGATATAGATAATATATTTTATAAAATAACTATTAATAAAATTAATATTTTAAATTATCAAAATATTTTTATTAAACATAATATTTTTACTCATTTATCAGAATCTTTATCTAAAGAAATCATTTTTATTGATGTAAATTTAAATAATATTAGTGATATAAAACCACTTTATTTAATATATATTAATATAGGTAATAATAATACCAAAAATTTTTTTTATATGTCAAATTATAGAGTTTATATAAATATTCAGAAAATAAAATCTATTAAAATATTTGAACATTATATCAATATTAATCAATCTTATTTTAATAATATTTATACAACTTTAATTTTAGGTAATAATATAAATTTAACACATTATAAATTTATTACTGGCGATAAAAAAAATTATTATTTTGCTAATCATGATTATTTTTTTAAAAATAATAGTTATATTACAAAATATGATTTTTTAATGTCTAACAGAATTATATATCAAAATAATAATTTTCAATTTAATGGAAACAATTCTAAATTAACTTATAAAAGTTTATCCTTATCAAAAGGAAACAATATTTCTTATATTAATAGTTATTTAGAACATAATAAAAAATATTGTTATAGTAATCAACTTCATAAAGCAATAGTTTCTGATAATTCTATTATAAATTTTAAAGGATTATTAAAAATTAATCCATTGGCTATAAAAACAGATGGACAAATGAATTATAGTGGATTATTACTCAATAATTTTTCAAAAATAAATATTCAACCAAAATTAGATATTTATAATGATGATGTAAAATGTAAACATGGTGTTTTTTCTGGTAAAATAGACAATAATCAATTATTCTTTTTAAGAACCCGTGGTATTGATTTTAAAAAATCTAATAATATACTTCTTTTTGCATTCTTAGTTGACTTAATTCAAAATATTTGTGATGATAATTTTAAAAAAGAAGTATATAAATATTTATCAAATTATTTCTCTACAGAGAATATTTTTAATGAATTTTAATTTAATAAAAATTAGGCAACAATTTCCAATTTTATCACATAAAGTTAATAAGCATAACTTTATTTATTTTGATAATGCTGCTACTGTACATAAACCAATATCAGTTATTTCTTCATTAAATAAATTTTATACTAAATATTATTCATCAGTACATAGAGGTACACATACATTAAGTATAAAAGCAACTAATATTATGGAAAAGATACGTCGTCAAGTAGCTATTTTTATTAATGCACAAAAAACAGAAGAAATAATTTTTACTAAAAGTACTACAGAAGGAATTAATTTAATTGCAAATACTTGGGGTGTAAATAATATTTTATCAGGAGATAATATTATTATATCAGTAATGGAACATCATTCTAATATTATTCCATGGCAAATTATATCAAAAAAAATAGGATTTAATATACACATCATACCATTAACTAAAAATGGAGAATTAAACTATAAAAAAATTTATAATTTAATAGATAAAAAAACTAAATTAATATCCATTACTTATATTTCTAATGTATTAGGAATAATTAATCCTATAAAAAAAATAGTAAAATTAGCTCAAAGTAAAAATATTTTAACAGTAATAGATGGTGCTCAAGCAGTTACAAATAAAATAGTTAATGTTCAGAATATTGGATGTGATTTTTTTGTTTTTTCAGGACATAAAATTTTTGGACCTACAGGAATAGGTATTCTTTATGGTAAAAAAAAAATATTAGAATTAATATCTCCTTGGGAGGGTGGAGGTGGAATGATAAGTAACATTGATTGTAATAATTTTCCTATTTGGGAAAAAATACCATGGAAATTTGAAGCAGGTTCGCCTAATATTGCTGGTATTATAGGATTAGGTGCTGCTTTATCATGGTTTACATCATTTAATATAAAAGATATTATAAATCATAATAAAAATTTAATGTTATATGCTTTAAAAAAAATGTCTAATATACCAAATATTAAAATTTTTGGTAATAATTCTCTAAAAAATAGAATAGGTATTATTTCTTTTAATTTAAAAAATTGTCATCCTTATGATGTAGGATGTTTTCTTGATGAATATGGTATTGCAATACGTACCGGACATCATTGTGCTATTCCTTTAATGAAATATTATAATGTTAAATCTATGTGTAGAATATCTTTTTCTATATATAATAATTTTGAAGAAATAGATATTTTTATTAGTAAATTGATCTATATAAATAATTTATTAACTAAATAATTATGTTTATAAAAATATTACCTAACAAAAATATATTAGAAACTAATTTTAAACGTTGTAATAGTTGGGAAGAACGATATTTATATATAATAGAATTAGGACATAGAATTTCAATTCTTTCTCAAAAACATCATTCTTTAAAAAATTTAATTCATGGATGTCAAAGTCAAGTTTGGATAACTTTAAAAATTGATTCGAACAATCACGTATTATTTAAAGGATATAGCGATTCTTCTATAGTACAAGGTTTATTAGCAATTATTTTTATATTTTATAATAATAAAACTTATAACGAAATTATTCAATTTAATATTCAATCATATTTTAAAAAGTTATCCTTAGATAAATATCTATCTTTATCTAGATTACAAGGAATAGAAGTTATTATAAATACTATAAAAAAAAAGATAATAGAATTAATTAATAAATAATTTTTTGTTTAATTATATTAATAATATATTATTATTTATAATATTTTAAAAATTTAAAATTAACTTTTTTATATTTAAAAACAGGCAATATATGAAAAAAACAAAAATAATATGTACTATTGGACCTAGTTCTGAATCTAGACAAATATTGTCTAAATTATTAAATTTAGGTATGAATGTTATGAGATTAAATTTTTCTCATGGTAATCATAAAGATCATGAAAAACGTATTATAAATTTAAGAAAAATTATTAATATAACAGGACAAACTGCAGCAATATTATTAGATACTAAAGGACCAGAAATTCGTACTATAAAACTTAAAAAAGGTGTAGATGTATATCTAAAATCAGGACAAAAATTTATTTTAACTACAGATCAATCTATTATTGGTGATAATCATTGTGTAGCTATAACATATCCTAATTTAATATTTGATCTTAATATAGGAAATAAAATACTTGTAGACGATGGTCTCATAGAAATGAAAGTATTAAATATAGATAATAATAATATTATTTGTGAAGTATTAAATAGTGGTAAATTATCAGAAAACAAAGGAATTAATTTACCGGGAATATCTACTAAATTACCATCTTTATCAGAAAAAGATAAAGATGATTTAATATTTGCATGTAAAAATAATATAGATTACATTGCTGCTTCGTTTATAAGAAAAAAAGAAGATATATTAGAAATTAAAAATTTTTTAAAAAAAAATAAAGGGGAAAATATTCAAGTTATAGCTAAAATTGAAAATCAAGAAGGTTTAAATAATTTTGATGATATTTTAAATGTTTCTGATGGTATTATGGTAGCGAGAGGAGACTTAGGGGTAGAAATACCTGTAGAAGACGTAATTTTTGCTCAAAAAATGATGATTAATAAATGTAATTTTTTTGGTAAAGTAGTAATAACTGCAACTCAAATGTTAGATTCTATGATTAAAAATCCTCGTCCTACCAGAGCAGAAGCTGGAGATGTAGCTAATGCTATTTTAGATGGTACTGATGCTGTTATGTTGTCTGGAGAAAGTGCTAAAGGAAAATATCCTTTAGAATCTGTTGCTATTATGTCTAATATTTGTGAAAGAACAGATATAACTATGAATAATAGAATAAACTTTTATGAAAAATCTATAGAAATGAGTATTACTGATGCAATATGTCGTAGTGCTGTAGAAATATCAGAAAAATTAGAAGCACCTTTAATAATTGTAGCTACAGAATTAGGAAAATCTGCAAAATCAGTAAGAAAATATTTTCCTAAAGCTATGATTTTAGCTTTAACAACTAATATTAGAACTTCTAAACAATTGATATTAAGTAAAGGTATAATACCTAAATTAGTAAAAAAAATATTATCCACAGATGATTTTTATCATATAGGTAAAAAAGTTGCTTTATCTAGTAAATATGCTGTTATAGGAGATGTTATTGTTATGGTTTCCGGAGCTTTAGTGCCTAGTGGAACAACTAATACTATTTCTGTTCATATAATATAATATATTATTGTAATATATATAAATATTAATAAGTTTAATTTAATTAAAAAATAAAATTCTAATTAATAAAAAAATTATTTTTATTATATATTATTTTATTTATTGATTTATGTAACTTATAAATAGTATAATCAATTTCTTTTTTAGTAGTAAATCTACCTAAAGAAATACGTATAGAATTTTTAATTAATTCATTTGTTAATCCTATTGATTTTAATACATATGAAGATTGAGAATAATAAGATGTACATGCTGATGAAAGAGAAATAGCAATATTTTTCATTTCTATGATAAGTAATTTATTCAATATATTTTTTATACCTATATTAATTATGTAAGGTGAACTATGTAAGTAATCTCCATTATAAAATATTCCTTTTATATGTTTTATATTATTCCATAAATAATTTTTTAAATTTTGGATTTTTATCCTATCTTTTTCCATTTCATTAATAGATATAAGTAATGCTTCTGACATACCAATTATTTGGTGAACTGCTAAAGTGCCTGAACGTATATTTTGTTCTTGTCCACCTCCATGGATAAAAGTTTTTAAAAAAACATTAGATTTTTTTTTACTAATATATAAAGCTCCTATTCCCTTAGGACCGTAAAATTTATGTGCAGAAAATGACATTAAATCAATATTCATATTTTTTAAATTAAATGGATATTTTCCTATACTTTGTGTTGCATCAACATGATAAATTATATTTTTATCATGACATATTTTACCTATTTTCGATATATTTTGAATTACTCCAATTTCATTATTAACATGCATAATAGAAACTAAAATTGTTTTTTCATTAATTATTTTTTTTAATTTATTTAAGTTTATTAAACCATTTTTAGATGGTTTTAGATATGTAACATAAAATCCAATTTTTTCTAAATAAACACATGTTTCTATCACAGATTTATGTTCTATTGTAGTAGTAATAATATGTTTTTTATGTTTTTTAAAACAATTAATTATAGATTTTATTGCTATATTAATAGATTCACTTGCTGTAGATGTAAATATAATTTCATTATCATGACATCCCAGACATTTAGCTATATTTTTTCTAGCAATATCAACTGCTTTTTCTGCATTCCATCCAAATATATGTAAATTAGAAGAAGGATTACCAAAAATTCCATCTATAGTTAAATATTTCATCATTTTTTTTAAAACTCTTTTATCTACTGGTGTAGTAGATGCATAATCTAAATAAATTGGATTTTTCATTATTTTAATTTATAAAATTATATTTGTTATTATAAAAATTGTGTATACGTTAATAATAATTGATTAATTTTTTCTATATTTTATATATTATTCATAATAAAATAAATATTTAATTATTTAAATATAAATTAATAATTATTATGATTTTTACTAAAAATTAGAATTTATAAAAAAAGAAATTTTATTATGAATAATAAATTATTACATTTTAAGTGTAAAATAACAATTTTTATTTTTGATTCAGGAGTAGGTGGAATATCAGTATATAGTCAAATAAAAAAAATATTTCCTGAAATACATTTCATATATTTATTAGATAATAAATTTTTTCCTTATGGAATAAAATCTAAAAATTATATTTATAAACGTTGTGTAAAAATATTAAAAAAAATTTCATATCATTATTATATTTCATTAGCAATAATAGCATGTAACACAGCCAGTGTTTCTAGTATTCCTATAATACAAAATTATTTTTCTTTTCCAATAATAGGAGTTACTCCAGTTATAAAAGATTCTATTAATATAACAAATAATGGTGTAATTGGTATTATTGCAACAAAAACAACATTAGAAAATTATTATGTAAAAAATAAAATTGAAGATTTTCGTCAAAATTGTATTATAGAAGTTTTATCTTCTCAAGAATTAGTTTTTTTATCTGAAAAAAAAATACAAGGATTAAATATATCTTTAAAAAAAATTAAAAAAATATTTCAACCTTGGTATAATTTAAAAATTTTTCCAGATACTATAATATTAGGTTGTACTCACTTTCCTTTAATTCTTGATGAGTTAAAAAAAATTTTACCTAAAAATATTAAATTTTTAGATTCTAGTATTTATATACTATCTAAAATAAAAAAAATTATAACAAAAAACAAATTTTTATTTAATACACAAAAAAATATAATTCTATATACAAAATATACAGTAAAAATAAAAAAAATAAAAAAATATTTAATTAGTCAAGGATTTAATTTTTTTAAAAAAATTAAAATAAATTAAAATTATTATTAATTTTGTAAAAAATTCTTGACTCTTTAGAATTTAGATGTAAGATACAGATTAATGCTTTATCTAATATAGTTCTTTAACAATATATAAAAAATTTTTAAGGGCACTCTTTTATAAGAGTTTTGTTATTTTATAAATTTATTTTAAATAAAAAATTAAATTTAACTTTTTTTGTTTTATTTAATTTTTGTGTTTTAATTGAAGAGTTTGATCATGGCTCAGATTGAACGCTGGCGGCAAGCTTAACACATGCAAGTCGAGCGGCATCG
>NZ_CP046232.1:388557-390031 GCF_012563325.1 Enterobacteriaceae endosymbiont of Plateumaris braccata | reverse complement strand
CGGCAAGCGGCGGACGGGTGAGTAATATCTGGGGATCTACTTATTGGAGGGGGATAACTATTGGAAACGATAGCTAATACCGCATAATATCGCAAGATCAAAGTGGGGGATTTTATATTTTTTTTATAGAACCTCATACCTATAAATGAACCCAGACGAGATTAGCTAGTAGGTAGGGTAAAAGCCTACCTAGGCTACGATCTCTAGCTGGTCTGAGAGGATGATCAGCCACACTGGAACTGAGATACGGTCCAGACTCCTACGGGAGGCAGCAGTGGGGAATATTGCACAATGGGCGAAAGCCTGATGCAGCTATGCCGCGTGTATGAAGAAGGCCTTAGGGTTGTAAAGTACTTTCAACAAGAAAGAAATAATAAAATTTAATAAATTTTATTACTGACGTTACTTGTAAAAGAAGCACCGGCTAACTCCGTGCCAGCAGCCGCGGTAATACGGAGGGTGCTAGCGTTAATCGGAATTACTGGGCGTAAAGAGCACGTAGGCGGTATATTAAGTCAGATGTGAAATCCCTGAGCTTAACTTAGGAATTGCATTTGAAACTAGTATACTTGAGTTTCGTAGAGGGGGGTAGAATTCCAGGTGTAGCGGTGAAATGCGTAGATATCTGGAGGAATACCAGTGGCGAAGGCGACCCCCTGGACGAATACTGACGCTCAGGTGCGAAAGCGTGGGGAGCAAACAGGATTAGATACCCTGGTAGTCCATGCTGTAAACGATGTCGACTTGGAGGCTGTAAGCTTGACTTATAACTTTCGTAGCTAACGCGTTAAGTCGACCGCCTGGGGAGTACGACCGCAAGGTTAAAACTCAAATGAATTGACGGGGGCCCGCACAAGCGGTGGAGCATGTGGTTTAATTCGATGCAACGCGAAAAACCTTACCTGGTCTTGACATCCATGGAATTTAGTAGAGATACTTTAGTGCCTTCGGGAACCATGAGACAGGTGCTGCATGGCTGTCGTCAGCTCGTGTTGTGAAATGTTGGGTTAAGTCCCGCAACGAGCGCAACCCTTGTCCTTTGTTGCCATCGGTTCGGCCGGGAACTCAAAGGAAACTGCCGGTGATAAACCGGAGGAAGGTGAGGACGACGTCAAGTCATCATGGCCCTTACGACCAGGGCTACACACGTGCTACAATGGTATATACAAAGGGAAGCATCCTCGCGAGAGTAAGCGGATCTCACAAAATATATCGTAGTTCGGATTGGAGTCTGCAACTCGACTCCATGAAGTCGGAATCGCTAGTAATCGTAGATCAGAACGCTACGGTGAATACGTTCCCGGGCCTTGTACACACCGCCCGTCACACCATGGAAGTGAGTTGTAAAAGAAGTAAGTTGCTTAACCTTTAAGGAGGGCGCTTACCACTTTGTGATTCATAACTGGGGTGAAGTCGTAACAAGGTAACCGTAGGGGAACCTGTGGTTGGATCACCTCCTTTACTATAAGTACAT
>NZ_CP046232.1:302320-388462 GCF_012563325.1 Enterobacteriaceae endosymbiont of Plateumaris braccata | reverse complement strand
AAACGATTGTGGTGTTGTAAGGTTAAGTAAATAAGCGTATATGGTGGATGCCTTGGCAGTCAGAGGCGATGAAGGACGTACTAATCTGCGAAAAGCATCGATAAGCTGATTTGAAGCGTTATTAGTCGATGATATCCGAATGGGGTAACCCAATACATATTTTATGTATTATCGTTGTTTGAATTCATAGAATAACGAAGCAAACCAGGAGAACTGAAACATCTAAGTAACCTGAGGAAAAGAAATCAACTGAGATTTTCTTAGTAGCGGCGAGCGAAAAGGAAAAAGCCCAGAGACTTAATCAATTATTATATTAATAAAAATGTCTGGAAAGATATACGAAACAGGGTGATAGTCCCGTATATTAAAATATATTAATTGTGATCTCAAAGAGTAGAACGGGACACGTGGTATCTTGTTTGAATATAGGGGGATCATCCTCTAAGGCTAAATACTACTGACTGACCGATAGTGAACTAGTACCGTGAGGGAAAGGTGAAAAGAACCCCGGTTAGGGGAGTGAAATAGAACCTGAAACCATATACGTACAAGCAGTAGGAGCATTTATTATTTGAAAATGTGACTGCGTACCTTTTGTATAATGGGTCAGCGAGTTATATTTTGTAGCAAGGTTAACTGTATAAGGGAGCCGTAGGGAAACCGAGTCTTAAAAGGGCGTTAAGTTGCAAGGTATAGACCCGAAACCCGGTGATCTAGCCATGAGCAGGTTGAAGGTTAGGTAATACTAACTGGAGGACCGAACCGACTAATGTTGAAAAATTAGCGGATGACTTGTGGTTAGGGGTGAAAGGCCAATCAAACCGGGAGATAGCTGGTTCTCCCCGAAAGCTATTTAGGTAGCGCCTCGTGTTATTCATATTCGGGGGTAGAGCTCTGTTTCGGTTAGGGAGTCATCCAGACTTACCAATCCGATGCAAACTTCAAATACCGAATAATGTTATCACGGGAGACACACAGCGGGTGCTAACGTCCGTTGTGAAAAGGGAAACAACCCAGATCGCCAGCTAAGGTCCCTAAGTTATAATTAAGTGGGAAACGATGTGGAAAAGCATAAACAGCCAGGATGTTGGCTTAGAAGCAGCCATCATTTAAAGAAAGCGTAATAGCTCACTGGTCTAGTTTTTCTGCGCGGAAGATGTAACGGGGCTAAATTATACACCGAAGCTGCGACAATAAATTTTATATTTATTGGGTAGGGGAGCGTTCTGTAAGTCGTTGAAGATAAATTGTAAAGTTTATTGGAGATATCAGAAGTGCGAATGCTGACATGAGTAACGATAAAATAGGTGAAAAACCTATTCGCCGAAAGACTAAGGTTTCCTGTCCAACGGTAATCGAGGCAGGGTAAGTCGACACCTAAGATGAGGCTGAAAAGCGTAGTCGATGGAAAACAGGTTAATATTCCTGTACTCAATGTTATTGCGAAGGGGGGACGAAGAAGGTTAGATTATCCAAGTGATGGTTATCTTGGTTTAAACGTGTAGATGAATTATCTAGGAAAATCCGGATAGTTAATACAAAACATTAAGGCGTGATGACGAAGTACTTTATTTTACTGAAGTAATTAATACCATACTTACAAGAAAATCCTCTAAGCTCTAGATAACATAGAATCGTACTCCAAACCGACACAGGTAGTCAGGTAGAGAATACTAAGGCGCTTGAGAGAACTCGGGTGAAGGAACTAGGCAAAATAGTGCCGTAACTTCGGAAGAAGGCACACTGATTGTAAGTAATAAAATTTACTTTTAAAGCTGAAATCAGTCTAAGATAACAGCTGACTGCAACTGTTTATTAAAAACACAGCACTGTGCAAACACGAAAGTGGACGTATACGGTGTGACGCCTGCCCGGTGCCGGAAGGTTAATTGATGAAGTTATCGTTTTACGAAAAGCTTTTGATCGAAGCCCCGGTAAACGGCGGCCGTAACTATAACGGTCCTAAGGTAGCGAAATTCCTTGTCGGGTAAGTTCCGACCTGCACGAATGGCGTAATGATGGTCAGACTGTCTCCACCCGAGACTCAGTGAAATTGAAATCGCTGTGAAGATGCAGTGTACCCGCGGCAAGACGGAAAGACCCCGTGAACCTTTACTATAGCTTGATATTGAATATTAATGTATAGGATAGGTGGGAGACTATGAAATATTAACGCTAGTTAATATTGAGTCAACCTTGAAATACCACCCTTTAACATTTACTATTCTAACCTAGGTCCGTTATCCGGATCAGGAACAGTGTCTGGTGGGTAGTTTGACTGGGGCGGTCTCCTCCTAAAGAGTAACGGAGGAGCACTAAGGTCAGCTAATCACGGTCGGAAATCGTGAGGTTAGTGCAAAGGCATAAGCTGGCTTAACTGTAAGAATGACGGTTCGAACAGATGCGAAAGCAGGTCTTAGTGATCCGGTGGTTCTATATGACAGGGCCATCGCTCAACGGATAAAAGGTACTCCGGGGATAACAGGCTAATACCGCCCAAGAGTTCATATCGACGGCGGTGTTTGGCACCTCGATGTCGGCTCATCACATCCTGGGGCTGAAGTAGGTCCCAAGGGTATGGCTGTTCGCCATTTAAAGTGGTACGCGAGCTGGGTTTAGAACGTCGTGAGACAGTTCGGTCCCTATCTGTCGTGGGCGTTGGAAGATTGAAAGGAGTTGCTCCTAGTACGAGAGGACCGGAGTGAACGCATCTCTGGTGTTCGGGTTATCATGCCAATGGTATTGCCCGGTAGCTAAATGCGGAAAAGATAAGTGCTGAAAGCATCTAAGCGCGAAACTTACCTTAAGATTATTCTTCCCAGGATATATTTGTTATTTAGATATATCCCTAAAGGGACGTTAAAGACTATAACGTTGATAGGCTGAATGTGTAAGCATAGTAATATGTTGAGCTAATCAGTACTAATAATCACCCGTGAGTCTTAACCTTACAACACCAGAATCGTTTTAAATATTATAATTATTTATTATTAATAATTTTAATCCTGGTATCAATAACGCAATGGTACCACCTGAATCCATTCCGAACTCAGAAGTGAAACATTGTAGTGCCGATGGTAGTATGAGATTTACTCATGTGAGAGTAGGAAAATACCAGGGTTAATTAATATTTTATTTGATTTCATTTAATTTAATTTAATTAATATTTAATATTATATTAATTTTATACTTAATAAAAAATAATAGACATAAAACAAATGCCGGCTTAGCTCAAAATGGTAGAGCAACTGACTTGTAATCAGTAGGTTACCAGTTCAATTCCGGTAGCCGGCATTTGTTTTATGTCTAAAATATTATTACTAATTTTCTCATTTTTAAAATGTAATTATAATGGTGAGATACCCAAGTGGTTAACGGGAGCAGACTGTAAATCTGTCGTCATAAGACTTCGAAGGTTCGAATCCTTCTCTCACCAAAAATGCAGGCATCGTATAATGGTATTATCTTAGCCTTCCAAGCTAATGATGCGGGTTCAATTCCCGCTGCTTGCTAATGATTATTAAAAAAAATTAATTACTAATAATTTAGTAATAATTTGCTGATATAGCTCAGTAGGTAGAGCACACTCTTGGTAAGGGTGAGGTCCTCAGTTCAATTCTGAGTATCAGCAAATATTTTTAATGTAATTTACAATTTTTTATAAAATAAATTTTTAGTTAAGTTTTATTAAAAACATTTTCATTAGGTTTAATACCCAAATAAAGACAAATTGCATAAATTATTTCTGATTTATTTAAAGTGTAAAAATGAAAATGATTTACACCTTCTTTTTTGAGTTTTCTTATCATTTCTATAGCAATAAAACTCCCTAATAATTTACATATTTTCTCATCTTGTTTATTTAAACTTTGAAACATTTTATTTATAAAATTCGGTATTTTAATATTTGTAATTTTTATCATTTTTTTTAATTGAATAAAATTATTAATAGGTAAAATTCCAGGTATAATTTCTATATTTATACCTTGAGATATACATTTATCACGGAAAATAAGGTAAGTTTCTATATTAAAAAAAAACTGTGTAATAGCTCTTGTAGCACCAGCATCTATTTTACGTTTTAAATTAATTAAATCCTCTTTAGCATTTTTAGATTCTGGATGTATTTCAGGATATGCTGCTACTGTAATATTAAAATTTGCTATTTGTTTTAAAAAATACACTAAATCAGAAGCATATATCAAAGAATTAATATTTTTATTAATATTTATTATATCTCCTCTTAATGCAATAACATGTTTTATTCCATTTTTCCAATATTTTTTTGCTAAATTATATAATTCATTACTTTTTACATTAATACATGTTATATGAGGAGCTAATTCTATATTAGTATATTTTTGAATTTTCTTTACGATACTATAAGTCTTATTATAAGAATTACTAGTATTTCTGTATGTTATAGAAATAAATTTTGGTCTAAATTTTATTAAAATTTTAATGAAATTCCAAAATTTAGATTCTATTTCACAATCAGCAGGAGGAAAAATTTCAAACGATATATTACATTTACTAAATGATTTACTAAAAAATTTATCTATATATTCTTTTTGTTCTGTATCAAAAGATTTCATATTGAAATTCCGAATTATATTTTTATTAATAAAACATTATAAATTATATATTTTATAATATTTTTATAAATTATATATTTAGTTATAAATAGTATTTATATACTATATATTTTTTTTAATATTTGTTATATTAATAATATATTCTATTATATCTTTATTAAAGATAATAAAATTGTAATTAAATATATAAATTATAAAGGATAATTAATGGTAGTTTTAAAACCACAAAAAGATCCTACTTTAGAATGGTTTCTTTCATATTGTCATATTAATAAATATTCAGCTAAAACTATTTTAATAAATAAAGGTGATATAGCAAATAATTTATATTATATATTAAATGGTAGTGTTGTAGTTTTAATTAAAAATAATAAAGGAAAAGAAATTATTCTTAGTTATTTAAATAAAGGTGATTTTGTAGGAGAATTAGGAATTTTTCTTCATAATCATAAACGTACTGCATGGGTAAAATTAAAAACAGATTGTGAATTAGCAGAAATATCTTATAAAAATTTTTATAATTTAATTAAAATTAATTATAATATTATTATGAAAATTTCTACTCAAATAGCTTACAGATTACAAATTACATCAAAAAAAGTCAGTAATTTAGCTTTTTTAGATGTAAGTGATAGAATAGTAAAAACATTATTAAATTTAGCTAAAAGTCCTGATGCAATTACTCATCCTCATGGTATGCAAATCAAAATTACTAGACAAGAAATTGGTAAAATAGTTGGTTGTTCAAGAGAGACAGTAGGACGTATATTTAAAAATCTTAAAGATCAAAATATAATTTATGCTCATGGAAAAACAATTGTTGTTTATGGCACTCGTTAAAATTTATACTATTAAAATATATATTATAAAATTTTTTTATTATATAGTCCAATAATATTATTAATATTATTTAATGTAATTTTTGCTTTTTTTTGAGCTTTATGAGATCCATTAATAATAATATTATTTAATAGTTTTTTATTTTCTCTATATTTAGAGTATTTTTTTTGAAATTTATTTAAAAATATATATAAGTTATCTATTACAGATTTTTTTAAATCATTATAAATTTTTCCTTTAAATTCTTTTTCTAAATTTTGAATAGAAACATTAGTAATATTCGATAATATGCTAAGTAAATTAGAAATACCTGGTTTATTAGTTTTATCATAAATAATATTAGGAGGAATATCAGAATCAGTAACAGCATTATTAATTTTTTTTCTAATTATATCAATTTTATCAAATAAATTAATAACATTATTAGAATTTGAATCAGATTTAGACATTTTTTTCAAAGGATTTAATAATGACATTATACATGATCCTTTATTAGGATTAATAATTTTTTCTGGTATTGTAAATATATTTCCATAAATAGAATTAAATCTTATAGCTATTTTTCTAGCCATTTCAATATGTTGAATTTGATCTTTTCCTACTGGTATTTTATCTGCTTGATATAATAAAATATCAGCTGCCATTAATATAGGATAATTAAATAACCCAATATTGATATTTTTATTTTTAAATAATAACATTTTCTCTTTAAATTGAATCATTCTTTTTAATTCACCAAAATAGGTAAAACAATTTAATATCCAACTTAATTGTGTATGTTGAGGAACATGAGATTGTATAAAAATAATATTTTTATTTGGATCAATATCACATGCTAAAAAAATAGCTAATGTATCTAAAATATTTTTATTTAAAATATTTGGTTTTTGGTATATAGTTAAAGAATGTAAATCTGCAATACAATAAATACAGAAATATTTTTTTTGAATTTCATTCCATTGTTTCAATGCGCCTATATAATTTCCAATTGTTAAATTACCTGTAGGTTGAATAGCACTAAATACTGTTGGTTTAGTTAACATATAATATTGTTCTTTTAAAGTTAAAAGATAATTAAAATATTAATTTTAAATATATACTATATTATATTGTTTAATTTTATTTTAATTTGTTTAATTACTTCTTTATAAGATAATATATTTTTAAATATAGTGGAACCTAATACTAATACATTAGCTCCAGAACTTATTATTTTACTTATATTTTGTATATTCACACCTCCATCAACTGAAAGCAATATATTTTTTTGTTTCTGATCAATTATTTTTCTTGCTTTAATAATTTTATTAAAAATTTTCGGAATAAATTTTTGTCCTTCAAATCCAGGATTTACTGACATAATTAATATTATATCTAATTTATCTATTATATAATCTAAATAATCTAATGAGGTAGAAGGATTAAAAGCTAATCCTGCTTTACAACCATATTCTTTTATTAAAGAAATACTACGATCAATATGATATGAACATTCTGGATGAAAAGTAATATAATCAGCTCCAGCTTGAGCACAAGAAATAATTAAATTATCAACTGGTTTTGTCATTAAATGTACATCAATAAGATTTGTAATACCGCAATCTCTTAGTGATTTTAGTACTAATGGTCCTATAGTTAAATTAGGGACATAATGGTTATCCATAATATCGAAATGTATTATATCTACTCCAGCTATAATAACATCATTAATTTCTTTTCCTAAATAAGAAAAATTAGCTGATAAAATAGATGCAGCAAGAAAATACTTATTCATTTTTGTATATTTATAGATATAATCATAATTATAATATATATTAAATCAAATTTTAATTTATTAAATTTGTAGATTGTTTAACTGAGTCAGAAATAATATTTTTATTAATATTGTTACTTATTATTACTTTTCCTATCTTTATAGGTATAACTAAATGAATTTTATTATTATGAACTTTCTTATCTAAAAACATATATTTTAAATATTTTTTTGTATTCATAAATTTAGGATTTTGAAATGGTAAATTACATTTTTTTAATAAATTTATTATTCTCAACGTATCATATTTATTAAATAAGTTCAATTTTTCTGCAGTTATACATGACATAATCATACCAACTGATATTGCTTCTCCATGTGTCCATGTACCATCATAATTTATTTCTGACTCTATTGCATGTCCATAAGTGTGTCCTAAATTTAATAAAACTCTTTGATTTTTTTCATTTTCATCTTCAGAAATAATTTTTGATTTAAATGTACAACATTTATAAATACAATAATTTATAGATTGTTTATCTAAATTTAATAATTTATTAATATTTTTTTCTAACCAATGAAAAAAAATATTATCAAATATAATACTATATTTAATAACTTCTGCCATTCCAGAAGAAAATTCTCTTTTCGATAATGTATTTAAATAATTTAAATTAATTATAACAGAATTAGGTTGATAAAAACTTCCTATCATATTTTTACCTAAATTATGATTAACACCAGTTTTACCACCTATAGAAGCATCTACTTGAGATAATAAAGTAGTTGGAATATGTATTAATTTTACTCCTCGTTGATAACTAGATGCTGCAAAACCAGTTATATCACTAATTACACCACCACCTAAAGAAATTAATGTAGTATCTCTACTATGTAATTTTTTTAATAGAGTTGAATAAATAATATTCATTGTTGTTAATGTTTTATATTTTTCACCATCTGGTAAAATAATATAATCTACTTTTATACCAATATTTTTTAATGTATTAAATATTTTTTTAAAATAAAGAGTAAATATTTTTTGGTTAGTAATAATCATTGTTTGATCACCATATTTAAAACTACTAAATAAATATGGCGTATCAAATAAATCAAAACCTATTGTAATAGAATAATTATGTTTTTTTGTTTTTACTAAAATAGTATCTATCATACTAATTCTAATTCCTTAAGATATTCATTTGAATATTAATTTTTTTCTAATAAGTTAATAAGTTGATTGGTAACAATTTTAGCATTTTGTTTATCTGTTTTAATAATAATATCAGCTATTTCCTTATATAAAGGATTTCTTTTTTTAGCTAAATTCTGTAAAATTTCTATAGCAGGTTTATTTTGATTATTTAATAAAGGTCGTTTTTTATCTCTTTGAGTACGAATTAGTTGTTTTTCTATAGTAGTTTTTAAATAAACAACTATTCCTCTAGATGATAAATATTTACGTGTTTCTTTAGAAGTTACAGAACCTCCACCTGTAGCTAAAACAATTCCTTTTTTAATAGTAATTTCATTAATAATTTTTCTTTCACGTTTTCTAAATCCTGATTCTCCTTCTACATCAAAAACCCAATTTATATCAGCTCCAGTACGACGTTCAATTTCTTCATCAGAATCAAAAAATTCCATATTTAATTGATTAGCTAATTGACGCCCAATTGTACTTTTTCCTGCTCCCATAGGACCTATTAAAAATATATTTCTTTTTTCTGCCATTTTCTTATTAGTACTAATAATTTAAATTATTGTTAATAAATTTTTGAATATATATATTATATATATAATTTTAATATTACTTTTTGCAAATTTTTATATTTTATAATAAATTTATAATTTAACTTAAAGTTAAATCATAAATTTAATTTTTTCAATAGTAAATAATTTATTTAATATTTTTTTATTATATAAATAACTATTTAAATAAAAATATATATTTATTATAAATTAAATTTATCATATATTATTAATTATATATTTCATAATAGTTTAAATATTAAATGAAATTTAAAAAAATTTTTTCTAGAAAATATTCTTTAATGGTAATAACAATATTTATTACTATCTATTCATATTTTTTTTTAAATCAAATTATAAATAATTTATCAGATATAAGAAATATAAAAAAAATGCAAGTAAAATCACCTGTTAATATTACTCATGAAAATAAAATATTAATAACAAATTCTAATATAGATTATTTTAATTATATTTCAATAGATAATGTACCAAAAATAATTATACAAGCTTTTCTTATTATTGAAGATAATAAATTTTATAGTCATAACGGATTTGATATAAAAGCTATTTTTAGAGCATTCATGAATTTAATTATATCAGGACATATAACACAAGGTGGTAGTACCATCACTCAACAATTAGCACGTAATTTTTTTCTTACTCCTAAAAAAAGTTTTATAAGAAAAATAAAAGAAATATTATTAGCTATAAAAATAGAACAATATTTATCTAAAAAAGATATTCTTGAATTATATTTAAATAAAACTTATTTAGGACAAAATACTTATGGAATAGTTGAAGCATCTAGAATATATTTTCATAAAACATTAGATCAATTAACATTAAGTGAAATAGCTATTTTAGCAGGATTACCTAAAAATCCATCTGTTTATAATCCTATAGCATCTGTAGAAAAAACAAAAAAAAGAAGAAATATAGTCTTAAAAAGAATGTTATATAAAAATGTAATTACAAAAAAAGAATATAATAAAGCAATAAATACACCTATTATAAATAATGATTTAAATCAAAAAAAAAAAATTAACTTTAAAAAAATAATTAAAATAATATTATATAATAATGGTAAATTAAAAATTAAAATAAAAAATATAAATTTTATTTATAGATAAGATTTATATCTTAAAAACTATTTTAAAATCTTATCTATAAAAATTTTTTTAAATTTTATCTGTTGATAAAAAATAATTTATTCTATTTATAAACGTATTAGGATTTTCTAACGTACCTTTTTCTGCGAAAATAGCTTCTTCTAATAATAAATTAATAAATTCTAAAAAATATTTTTCATCTTTTATATTCATTGCTTTTTTAATTAAAATATGATTTGAATTTAATTCAAAATTATATTTTATTTCTGGAGTTTGTTGTCCTGCTGCAGCAAATAATTTAGCCATTTGTGTACTCATTTCATTAGTATCCGTAGTAACAATAGCAGGAGTATTAAATAAACGATTTGTAAAATATACTTTTTTAACTTTACTTCCTAATATATTTTCAACTTTTTTTATAAAATTATTTAATTCTTTTTTATTTACATCATTGTCTATATTATCTTCTTTTTTAATAAAATCATTTAATGATTCATCTTTTTTACTAATTAATTGTAGAGATTTTCCTTTAAAATCAGTTATATAACTCATCATCCATTCATCAATATGATCAGTTAATAAAAGTACTTCAATTTTTTTATTAGAAAAAAATTCTAAATGAGGACTACTTTTTGCTGCAAGATAATTATCAGCAGTTAAAAAATATATTTTTTTTTGCCCTTTAATCATTCGTTTAATATATGATTCTAATGATATATTCTGTATAGAATTATTATTATAAGTTGAAGCAAAACGTAATAATTCAATTATTCTATCTTTATTATTTAAATCTTCTGCTGGACCTTCTTTCAAAATTAATCCAAATTTTTGCCATAAATCATTATATAAATCTTCTTTTTGTGAGATCTTTGTTAAAATATTTAATACTTTTTTAGTTAACATATTTTTCATATTATGAATAATATTATTATCTTGTAAAATTTCTCTAGAAATATTTAAGGGTAAATCATTAGAATCTACTAAACCTTTAATAAATCTTAAATATTTTGGTAAAAGTTGTTCAGCATCATCCATAATAAAAACTCTTTGTACATATAATTTAATACCATTTTTATAATCACGATTTCTAACGTCCCATGGAATATTGAAAGGAATATATAATAAACTAGTATAGTCCTGTTTTCCTTCAACATGATTATGAGTCCATGCAATAGGATCAGTTG
This sequence comes from Enterobacteriaceae endosymbiont of Plateumaris braccata, assembly GCF_012563325.1. Taxonomy (NCBI): domain Bacteria; kingdom Pseudomonadati; phylum Pseudomonadota; class Gammaproteobacteria; order Enterobacterales; family Enterobacteriaceae; species Enterobacteriaceae endosymbiont of Plateumaris braccata. The sequence goes on along the minus strand of NZ_CP046232.1, from coordinate 377,226 downwards.
TATCATGAGTTAACTGTTTATAAAATTCTTTATATTCAGAATCACTGATTTCTGATTTATTACGTAACCATATTGCTTGTGCTTTATTTATTTGTTCCCAAATATATTGTTTATTTTTTTCATCATAAGTTTGAATTTCTATTGGTAAAGATATATGATCAGAATACTTACTAATAATATTTTTAATACGCCATATATCAAGAAATTCATTATTATTTTCACGTATATGTAAAGTAATTTCAGTTCCTCGAGATTTTTTATAAATATTTGTAATATTATAATTATTTTCTCCGGTAGATTCCCAAAAAACCCCTTTATCATATGCTATTCCAGCCGCTCTAGTTTTTACTGATACTTTATTTGCTACTATAAAAGAAGAATAAAATCCAACACCAAATTGTCCTATAAACTGTGTGGTTTGTTTATTTTCTTTTGATTTTTTAGAAGAAATATTTAAAGATTCGATAAAAGATTTTGTTCCTGATTTAGCAATTGTACCTAAGTTTTCAATTACTTCATCACGAGTCATACCAATTCCATTATCATTAATAATAATTAATCTTTCTTTTTTATTTATAGATATTTGTACTTTTAATTTATTATCATTTTCATATAAATTAGTATTAGATAATGCTTTAAATTTTAATTTGTCTGCTGCATCAGAGGCATTTGATATTAATTCTCGTAAAAAAATTTCTTTATTAGAATAAAGAGAATTTATCATTAAATGTAAAAGTTGTTTAACTTCAGATTCAAAATTTCGAGTTTCTTGTACTTTCATTATAATAGTTTTCCTTATAAATAAAATTCAATTATGATTTTTTATATATATTAATAAAATATTAATTTTATAATAAATTTTTCAAATTATTATTTTAAATATAATATATTAAGAACAAATAGACTATTAAATTATATTTTTATAAAATAAAAATATAATTTTGAAAAGAACAAAATCATATTTATTATAAATTTATAAATTATAAAAATAATTTTATTAAATATTATTTTTTTATTAAATTTTAACTTTATTAAAATTAAATATTAATTTAAGAATAATAACTTCAAATCCAATTTTATTATTAGGATTTAAATTTAAATTTTTTCTTCCTATAATAAATGTTTTATATATAAATCTTATTTCTTCTAAAGAAAAACTTTTTAAAATAATATTTAAATATTTTTTATTATTTTTATAAAAATTATTATATTCATTATTAATTTTATTTGTAGAATTAATAATTTTAATTTTCAATAATTCATGCAATAAAAATAATATTTCTATAATAATATTATCCCAATTAACATTAAAAGATGCAATTTGTTCAATAATTTCTAATGTTAAATTAATATTTTTTTCTTTTAAGCTTTTAATTAATAAAAATAAATATTTTTTTTCAATTAAACCTAACATTAAATAAATGTTTTTAAGTGTTAATTCACCCATAGAAATTAATTGATCTGTTAAACTTAAAGCATCTCTCATACTTCCATCAGCAGCATTTGATAATATATCTAATATTTTTTTATCATAATTTAATTTTTCTATATGTAAAATATATTTTAATTTTTGAGAGATTTCTTTATTTGTTATTAATTTTAGATGAAATTGTAAACATCGGGATATAATAGTAATGGGTATCTTTTGTAATTCTGTTGTCACAAATATAAATTTTACATATAGAGGTGGTTCTTCTATTATTTTTAATAAAGCATTAAAGCTATGTTTTGATAACATATGAAATTCATCAAAAATATATATTTTATAACGACCTCTTATAGGTTTGTATTGAATATTATCTATTATATCTCTAATTTCTTCTACTTTTGTTTTAGATGCAGAATCTAATTCTATTAAATCTAAAAAAGAATTATTTTTTATATCTTTACAATTTATACATAATCCGCAAGGATTATCTGTAATACCATTTAAACAACTTAAACCCATAGCAAACAATCTAGCTATAGTAGTTTTACCTACACCTCTACTACCAGAAAATATCCATGCAGGATGGACATTTTTTTTAAATAAACTATATTTAATAGCTTTAACTATGTGATCTTGTCCTATAATATCGCAAAATTTTTGCGGTCTCCATTTTCTTGCTAATGCGTAATAAGTCATTAAGTTTAAATTTTAATTTTATTATGATTAAATTAAATTGAATGACGTAACTATTTTTTACACATATTATCTTTGTTACGGCTGCTTCCTTCCAGACCTGACCGGGTTTACAAAAATAATATTGTTTTAATAGTCACGCCATTATGTTGAAATATATACTAAAATAAAAATAATATTTAGTCAATAAAAGTTATTTTGAAAAATTAATAATTTGAATATTTTTTTTTATTATTATTTTTGGATGAAATTTAAAATGTATTTCGTGATTACCTAATGTTTTTAATGCTCCTTTTGGTAAAACAATTTCTTTTTTTAAAATATTAAATCCTATATTTTTAATTTCTTTTAAAATATTATTTCTACCTACAGATCCAAATAATTTATTATCTTTACTAGATCTAGATTTAATTATGATTTTATCTATTATTTTTATAAATTGTTTTGATCTTAGTTTTGCTTTATTAAAAATATCTAATAATTCTATTTTTAATTCAGTAATTTGTTTTTTTAATAAATTAATATTTTCTTCTGTAGCTATTATACCTTTATTTTTTGGAATAAGAAAATTTCGTGCATATCCAGGTTTAACATTAACTATTTCAGATTTTTTACCTAATCCTACAACTTGATCCAATAAAATTATTTTCACTATATACCTCAATACATAATAAATAATACTTATTATTAATACTAATAATTCATTTATTAAATACTAATTTTTAATCATTTATGATGATCAGTATAAGGGATGAGTGATAGATATCTTGCTAGTTTTATTGCTCTAGTTAATTGACGTTGATATCTAGCTTTAGTACCAGTTATTCTACTAGGAACAATTTTTCCACTTTCAGTAATAAAATTTTTCAATAAATTAATATCTTTATAATCAATTTCTTTAATTCCTTCAGATGTAAAACGACAAAATTTACGACGACGAAAATAACGTATCATTATAACTCCTAATATATAAAATATGATTATTTGATTAATTAATTAATAAAATTATTTAAAATTTAAAATAATAAAAATTTTTTATATAGTTTTTATAATATCACTACTTTTTTGTTCTGTATTATGTTCATCTTTTAATTTTAAAATAGGTGATATAGATTTAATTTCTTTTTTGGTTTTAATTACTATATATCTTATAATGGATTCATTAAGATAAAAATCTTTTTCTAAATTATTAATATAATTATTATTAATCATTATATTCATTAAAATATAATGTGCTTTATGTAATTTATTAATAGGATATGATAATTGTCTTCTTCCCCAATTTTCTAATCTAGTAATAATTCCTTTATTTTGATTAATAATATTTTTATAATATTTTAAAATTTTTTCAATTTGATCACTTTGATCTGGATGTATAATTAATATTATTTCATAATATCTCATGTTATGCTCTTTAAAAATAAATGGTTTTTAAGAAATATTTTAAAAACAAAATACTAATTTTTTTTAAAAATGATATATTAATATAATATATTAATAAATAATTATAAATAATTTTATTAACTTTCATAGTAATGAAAAAAAATATTAATTGGACTAATTTATTAAATAAGGAAAAACAGAAATTTTATTTTAAAAAATTAATAAATAAAATTAATACTGATATTATTTCTGGTAAAATTATTTATCCAAAGAAACAAAATATATTTTATGTTTTTAAAGTTACTAATTTTAAAAATTTAAAGGTAGTTATATTAGGTCAAGATCCTTATCATGAAAAAAATCAAGCTAATGGTTTAGCTTTTTCTGTAATGCCTAATATAAAAATTCCTGCTTCATTGAAAAATATTTATAAATCATTGAAATTTGATATTCCAAATTTTAAAATTCCAAAACATGGATATTTATTAAATTGGGCTAAACAAGGTGTAATGTTATTAAATACCGTATTAACAGTAGAAAAAGGATTAGCTAATTCTCATAATAATATTGGATGGGAAAAATTTACTAATAATGTCATTAATATTATTAGTAATAATTCTAAAAATATAGTATTTTTATTATGGGGTAAAAAAGCAAAAAAAAAAATAAAGTTTATTAATAATAAAAAACACTATATTTTATACACATCACACCCCTCACCTTATTCTGCACATAAAGGTTTTTTATATTGTAAACATTTTTCTAAAACAAATAAATATCTTATTGATCATAAATACGATCCCATTGATTGGAATTTAAATTTTATATAAATTAATAATTATTTAATTTTAATTATACTTTCTTTCCATAATTTGAAAAATTGTTTTTTATATATCTTAGCTATCTTTTTAGAATTATAAATTATAATTATATTTTCTGCATTACGTTTTATTGCGTTAGCCGAATAATTTAAAGATCCTGTTTCAATAGTAGATCCATCTATAATAATAAATTTATTATGCATAATAGCATAATGATTATTCATTCTAATATGAATATTTTTAGTTTTATTTTTTAAAAAATTTATTGCAGTATAACGATTCATATTATTTTTAGCATCAACCATTATATAAATTTTTATACCTTTATGACTTGCATTTAATAATGCTAAAGCTAAATTTTTATTAGTGAATGTATAAGCTGCTACTAATATTTCTTTCTTAGCATGTTCAATAAGCTTAATTATGATTGGTAAAGTTTTTGGATTAGGAGTAAATAATACATCGATTCGAGTTGCAACAGCTACATCAATTTTTAATAAAATTAAAATTAATAAAATTATAATTTTTTTTGTATTCATTTTATATTATTTTTTAATATTTTAAATAAAATTATTTATAATATATTATATATATAAAAATCATTTAATATCATAATATATAAATAATGTCAATTAATAAAAATTATAAGGTTTATTAACAATGAAAAATGTAGGATTTATAGGATGGAGAGGTATTGTTGGATCTGTTTTATTAGAAAGAATGATAAAAAAAAAAGATTTCAACTTTATTAATGCAATATTTTTTACTACTTCACAATACGGTAAAACAATTCCTTTTAATATAAAAAATAAATGTAAAATTTTACAGGATGCTTATAATATTGAAATATTATCATCTTTAGATATAATTTTATCATGTCAAGGTAGTGCATATACAAATAAAATATATTCTAAATTACGTTTGATAGGTTGGAATGGTTATTGGATAGATGCTTCATCATATTTAAGAACTTCTAAAAGTTCTGTAATTGTATTAGATCCTGTAAATTTAAATATTATAAAAAAAAAAATAGATATGGGTATTAAAACTTTTGTAGGAGGTAATTGTACTGTTAGTTTAATGTTAATGGCACTAGGAGGATTATTTGTAAATAATTTAATTGAATGGTTATTTGTTTCAACATATCAAGCTGCATCAGGTGCAGGTTCAAATTTTATGAAAGAACTTTTATTACAGATGAAATTTATATCTAACATATCAAATATTGAAGAAAGTTTCAAAAATATATTAAACATTGAAAAAAAAATTTCTAAAAACATGACAAAAGATAATTTTCCTAAACAATATTTTTCTGTGCCATTAGCTGGAAGTTTAATTCCATGGATAGATAAAAAAATGCATAATGGACAAACAAAAGAAGAATGGAAAGGTCAATTTGAAACTAATAAAATTTTAAATACAGAAAAAATTATTCCTATAGATGGTATTTGCGTTCGTATTGGAGCTTTAAGATCTCATAGTCAATCTTTTACTATAAAACTTAAACAAAACTTATCTTTAGATAATGTTAAAGATATTATACAAACTCATAATAAATGGGTTAAAGTTATATCTAATGATATTAATAGTACTGTAAATAATTTAACTCCTATTGCAGTAAGTGGTAGACTAGATGTACCTATTGGAAGAATTAAAAAACTCAATATAGACAAAAATTGTTTTTCAGCATTTTCTGTAGGTGATCAATTACTTTGGGGTGCAGCTGAACCTTTAAGAAGAATATTAAAATTATTAGTTAATTATTAAATTTTTTAAAAATTTTTTATTTATATATTTATTATTAATAAAACTAGTTACAATATAAAAATATTTCTTTTATATATTCACTAAATTTTTAAAATAGTTTATACTTATAAAATTAGGTAATTTATTTAATAAATTTTAAATATTTTTGGAGAACAAATGAAATTTTTTACTAAAAAAATATCAATGTTTGTTATGTTGGTTATTTTGGCTATAAGTTTAAATTCATCAGAAGCATCAATATCTAAAAATATTAGATGGTGGAATAATGATTCTAATAAGCATTTTGATTACAGACAAGAAAAAATTGTTAAAGAAAAAGAATTTAATTCAATAAATATTAAAAAACAAAGTTTGTTTCGAAATAAAACAGAACAAAATTCTTATGCATTAGGTGTTACAATAGGAAAATATTTAAATCATTCCTTTCAAGAACAAGAAAAAATTAATATTCTATTAAATAGAAAATTTATTATTCAAGGAATTATTGATTGTATAAATAATAAAGTTAAGATATCAAATAAAGAATTAAATAAAATTATTACGTTATTTGAATTAGAAATACAAAATGCTACAACTAGTAGAATTCGAAAAGAATCAATAAAAAATGATATTGCAGGAAAAAAATATATTGCAAGATTTTTAAAAGAAAAAAATGTTAAAAGAAGTAAAACAGGATTATTGTATCAAATACAAAAATTAGGATATGGAAAACAAATATTAAACAAAAATAGTAATGTTATTGTAGTAGTGAATTATAAAGGAAAATTAGTTGATGGCACTATATTTGACAATTCATATGTTAGAAAAATGCCATTATATATAAATTTTCAACAAATTATTCCGGGTTGGAAAGAAGCACTTCAATACATTAGAAAAGGTGGAAAAATTAAAATAGTTATACCTCCAAAGTTAGGATATGGATATAATTTAATTCCAGGAATTCCTGCAAATTCTACTTTAATATTTGAAATTGAATTATTAGATATTAAAGAATCTTTTCTTAAGAGAAATAAATAGAATTTAATTATTTATATTAATTTTATTAAATAATTTTTTATATTAATATTTTAGGAAAAATATGACTTTTTCATTATTAATAATGGGATCACCTTATAGTACGCAAAATGCATATTCAGCATATTTTTTTACAAATGCAGTTATTAAAGAAAAACATTATGTAAAAGATATTTTTTTTTATCGAAATGGTGTTTATAATGCTAATAAATATATTAATTTAGATAATTATAAGATAAATTTAGTTAAGTGTTGGAAATATTTAAGTAATAAATATCATATAAATTTATATATTTGTATTTCTTCTGCACTAAAAAGAGGAATAATTTTAGATAAAAATCAAATATCAAATAATCAATTAATTAATAATTTAATAGAAAGTGAATTTCAAATAACAAGTTTAAGTATTTTAGCTAAATCTGTATTAACTTGTGATCGATTTATACAATTTTAATGAATAAAGTAGCTTTTATTTTTTCTAAATCTCCATATGGAAATAGTTCTGGTCAAGAAGGATTAGATGCTATAATTTCTATATCCTCATTTAGTGAGGATATAGCATTATTTTTTACAGGAGATGGTATTTTTCAGATAATATCTAATCAAAAACCAAAAAAAATATTATTTCCTAATCACAGTATTAGTTTTAATATGTTAAGTATTTGTAATATAAATAATTATTTTATTTGTTACGATTCTTTAAATATTTTAGGTTTAAATGATTGTAACAAAAAAAATTTTTGGACAGTACCTATTAAAATTATTAATTCTTTATGTTGGAAAAAAAAACTAAAAAAATATAATGTAATATTACATTTTTAAACTATAAAGTTAATATATGTTATATACCTTATTTAATTCACCATCATCTTGTAATTTTTCTTTACTTTTAAATTATTTAAGTAAAAATGATGATTTAATTTTAATTCAAAATGGTGTTTTGGCAGGATTACATAATAGTATTTTCATGAAAAAAATAATTAAAATTAAAAATAAAATTCCATTTAATGTTTTTGGTATAAAAAATGATATAGAATCAAGAGGATTATTAAAAATCATATCTAAAAAAGTAATACATATAGAATATAAAGATTTTGTATATTTATCAATAAAAAATAAACAACAAATATTTTGGTAATTATAAATTATTATTTATAAATAAAAAATTTAATTTGTGTTAAAATTATTTGCTTATAATAATTTTATTTAGGAAATAAAAGAATGGCTACAGTAAATCAATTAGTTCGAAGAAAACGAACTCATAAAATTACTAAAAGTAATGTTCCTGCTTTAAATTCGTGTCCTCAAAAAAGAGGAGTATGTATTAAAGTTTATACAACTACACCTAAAAAACCAAATTCAGCATTAAGAAAAGTTTGTAGAGTTCGTTTAACTAATGGTTTTGAAGTTACTTCTTATATACCAGGAGAAGGACATAATTTACAAGAACATTCTGTAGTATTAATTCGTGGAGGTAGAGTGAAAGACTTACCAGGTGTTAGGTATCATACAATTAGAGGAGCATTGGATTGTTCTGGTGTAAAAGAAAGAAAAAAAGGAAGATCCAAATATGGTGTAAAAAAACCTAAATAATATTAATATGGAGTATTATATAATGTCTCGTAGACGCATAATTAGTCAACGTAAAATATTACCAGATCCTAAATTTGAATCAAATTTACTCGCTAAATTTATTAATATTTTAATGGTTAATGGTAAAAAATCTATAGCAGAATCAATTGTTTATTCATCTTTAAAAACAATAACTACAAATTCTGGTAAAAATGAATTAGATAATTTTTTAAATGCATTAGAAAATGTCAAACCTATGGTTGAAGTAAAATCTCGTAGAGTCGGTGGATCTACTTATCAAGTTCCAGTAGAAGTTAGACCTTCTAGAAGAAATACATTAGCAATGCGTTGGTTAATAAATGCAGCAAGAAAAAGAAATGATAGATCAATGTCATTAAGATTAGCTCATGAAATTTCTGACGCTATTGAAAATAAAGGTAATGCAGTTAAAAAAAAAGAAGAAGTACATCGTATGGCTGAAGCAAATAAAGCATTCGCTCATTATCGTTGGTAATATTTAATATATTATTTCTTAATAATAAATATTAATTAATTAAATTAATAAATTCATCAATAAAATATGTTGTAGCTAATAAATATATCAATATTATGTAATATTCATTATTAATTTTAATGATATTAAATAATATATTTAAACTTTTAGTATTTATCTAAAATAGAGGAATAAAATGAGTCGTATAACTCCTATAACACGTTATCGTAATATTGGTATTAGCGCACATATTGATGCAGGTAAAACTACTACTACTGAAAGAATTCTTTTTTATACTGGAGTTAATCATAAAATAGGTGAAGTACATGATGGTGCTGCTACTATGGATTGGATGGAACAAGAACAAGAAAGAGGAATTACTATTACATCTGCAGCTACTACTGCATTTTGGTCAGGAATGGCTAATCAATATAAATCACATAGAATTAATATTATTGACACTCCAGGTCATGTTGATTTTACAATTGAAGTAGAACGATCTATGAGAGTTTTAGACGGTGTAGTAATGATTTATTGTGCAGTAGGTGGTGTCCAACCACAATCAGAAACAGTATGGAGACAAGCTAATAAGTATAAAGTTCCAAGAATAGCATTTATAAATAAAATGGACCGTATGGGTGCTAATTTTTTAAAAGTTGTTCATCAAATAAAAAAAAATTTATCTATAGAAACTGTACCAATACAATTACCTATTGGATCTGAAGATAATTTTATTGGAGTTATAGATTTAATTAAAATGAAAGCAATAAGTTGGAATGATAAAGATCAAGGTACTACTTTTAATTATAATCAAATACCTACAAATATGATAAAAGATTCCAAACTTTGGAGACAAAAATTAATTGAATCTGCTGTTGAATCAGATGAAAAATTAATGGATAAATATTTAGATGGTATAAATCTTACTGAAAAAGAAATAAAGTTTTCTTTAAGAAAAAGAGTATTAAAAAATGAAATTACTTTAATAACTTGCGGTTCTGCTTTTAAAAATAAAGGAGTTCAAGCTATGTTAGATGCAGTAATTGAATTTTTACCATCTCCAACAGATATTCCACCTATACAAGGAATTATAAATAATGAAAAAAAAACATTATCTATTCGACAATCAAATGATGATGAACCATTTTCAGCATTAGCTTTTAAAATATCAAATGATCCTTTTGTTGGTAATTTAACATTTTTCAGGGTATATTCTGGGACAGTAAGTAGTGGTGATTTAATTTTCAATTCTATTAAAATGAAAAAAGAACGAATTGGAAGAATTGTACAAATGCATGCTAATAAACGTGAAGAAATCAAAAAAGTTCATGCTGGAGATATTGCAGCAGCTATTGGTTTAAAAGATGTTACAACAGGAGATACATTATGTTCTATAGATAAAAGTATTATTCTTGAAAAAATGGAATTTCCAGAACCTGTAATATCTATTGCTATAGAACCTAAAACTAAAATTGATCAAGAAAAAATGGGATTAGCATTAAATAGATTAACAAAAGAAGATCCATCATTAAAAACTTGGACAGATAAAGAAAGTAATCAAACTATTATTGCAGGTATGGGTGAACTACATTTAGAAATTATAGTTGATAGAATGAAAAGAGAATTTAATGTAGCTGCTAACATTGGTAAGCCTCAAGTATCCTATCGTGAAACTATAAAAAAGAATGTTATAAATATAGAAGGTAAACATATAAAACAAACCGGTGGTAGAGGACAATATGGACATGTTGTTATAGACATATCTCCAATAAAATTAAATAAAAAAAATAACGTAGGATATTTATTTACTAACGATATAAAAGGTGGTGTAATACCTAGTGAATATATTTCATCTATAGATAAAAGTATTCAAGAACAATTAAAATCTGGTCCAATGGCTGGATACCCAGTAGTAAATGTTGCAATTAGATTACATTATGGATCATATCATGATGTAGATTCTTCAGAATTAGCATTTAAATTAGCAGCTGCAATTGCATTTAAAAATGCGTTTAAACAAGCTAATCCAGTATTATTAGAACCTATTATGAAAGTTGAAGTAGAAACCCCAGAAGAATATATGGGAGATGTAATAGGAGATTTAAATCGTAGAAGAGGTATTATAGAAGGTATAGATAATATTTTAACTGGTAAATTAATACGTGCATGTGTACCATTATCTGAAATGTTTGGTTATGCTACTGATTTACGTTCTTATACTCAAGGAAGATCATCTTATTCTATGGAATTTTTAAAATATACTGAAGCACCTAATAATATTTCACAAATTATTATTGATTCTAGGTGTAAATAAATAATAGTTAATCAATAATTAAGTAATTTTTCTTTTTTATTCTATAAAAGAAAAAATAATATAGAAGGAATTATTCTGTGTCTAAAGAAAAATTTAAACGTTCTAAACCACATATTAATGTAGGTACTATAGGACATGTTGATCATGGTAAAACAACTTTAACAGCAGCTATTACAACTGTTTTATCTAAAAAATATGGTGGAGCAGCTAAAGCTTTTGATCAAATAGATAATGCTCCCGAAGAGAAAGAAAGAGGTATTACTATTAATACTTCTCATGTAGAATATGATACAAAGTATCGTCATTATGCACATGTAGATTGCCCTGGACATGCTGATTATGTAAAAAATATGATTACTGGTGCAGCTCAAATGGATGGAGCTATATTAGTAGTTGCAGCAACAGATGGACCAATGCCTCAAACAAGAGAACATATTTTATTAGCAAGACAAGTTGGTGTTCCTTATATTGTTGTTTTTCTTAATAAATGTGATTTAGTTGATGATGAAGAATTATTAGAATTAGTAGAAATGGAAGTACGTGATTTACTTACTCAATATGATTTTCCAGGTGAAAAAACTCCAATTATTCATGGATCTGCTCTTAAAGCATTAGAAGGAGATAAAATTTGGGAGAAAAAAATCATTGAATTAGCAAATTGTTTAGATAATTATATACCTGAACCAAAAAGAGCTGTTGATCAACCATTTTTATTACCAATTGAAGATGTTTTTTCTATTTCTGGTAGAGGAACAGTTGTAACAGGAAGAGTAGAAAGAGGTATAATTAAAGTAGGAGAAGAAGTAGAAATTATTGGTATAAGAGATACTATAAAATCTACTTGTACAGGTGTTGAAATGTTTCGTAAATTATTAGATGAGGGTCGTGCAGGAGAAAATGTAGGTATTTTATTACGAGGAATCAAAAGAGAAGAAATTGAAAGAGGACAAGTTTTAGCTAAACCAGGATCTATAAAACCTCATACACAATTTGAATCTGAAGTATATATCTTATCTAAAGATGAAGGTGGTAGACATACTGCATTTTTTAAAGGTTATCGTCCTCAATTTTATTTTAGAACTACTGATGTTACTGGTACAATAGAATTAGCAAAAGAAATTGAAATGGTAATGCCTGGTGATAATATAAAAATGACTGTAACATTGATAAATCCTATTGCTATGACAGATGGTTTAAGATTTGCTATTCGTGAAGGTGGTAGAACTGTTGGAGCTGGAATTGTAACTAAAATATTACAATAATAAAAATAAAAGAAGATGAGGGTATTAGAATATTAATCCCTTTGATTCTTTTTTTTTAAAAAATTTATTATAAAATAAATTATCTAATTATAAATAATGTTTTATATTAAATAAAATTTTTATAATATATAATTAAATTAAATTTGTTTTATATTGGTTGATATAATATATGATTAATAATGTAAAATACAAAAGAAGTAAATATATTTTAGAATATATAAAATGGATTATTAGTATAATCTTATTTATTTCAATTATAATATATGATTATTTATATCAAAATCTTGAATTGCCTATTCGAATAATAATTATCTGTCCTATATTAATTTTAATAATTTTTATTATATTATCTACTAATAAAGGAAAAAAGATATTACTATTTATTCGAGAAACACGTATAGAAACACGTAAGGTAGTCTGGCCAACTTATAAAGAAACTTTACAAATAACTTTAATTATTATCATAATTACTTTAATTATGTCATTAATTATTTGGGGACTTGATAGTATTTTAATTTATTTAATATCATTATTAACTAATATGAGATTATAAATGACTAAGTCTATACAAAAAAGATGGTATGTTATTCAAGCTCGATCTGGATTTGAAAATCGTGTTGCACAATCACTAAAAGAACATATTGATATTCATAATATGAAAAATTTTTTTGGAGATATTTTAATACCTACTGAAGAAGTAGTAGAAATTCGTAATGGACAACGTTATAAAAGTGAACGTAAATTTTTTCCTGGATATATATTAATTAATATGATTATGAAAGATATCAGTTGGCATTTAGTTCGTGGTATTCCTAGAGTATTAGGTTTTGTAGGAGGAACTTCTGACAATCCTTCTCCTATTAGCAATAAAGAAGTTGACATAATTAAAAGTCGCCTTCAACAGATTGGAGATAAACCAAGACCAAAAATATTATTTGAAACTGGAGAAATGATTCGTGTAAATGATGGTCCTTTTTCTGATTTTAATGGGATAGTTGAAGAAGTTGATTATGAAAAAAGTCGTTTGAAAGTATCAGTATCAATTTTTGGTAGAGCAACTCCTGTTGATTTAGATTTTAGTCAAGTAGAAAAAGGATAATTTATTTATAAAATTTTACGATAAATTATTTTTTTAAAGGAATAATTATGGCAAAGAAAATTAAAACTTATGTTAAATTACAAGTTTCAGCAGGTATTGCTAATCCCAGTCCCCCTGTTGGACCTGCATTAGGCCAACATGGTGTTAATATAATGGATTTTTGTAAAACTTTTAATGCTCAAACTAGTAATTTAGAAAAAGGAATACCTATACCTGTTATAATTACTATTTATTCAGATCGTTCTTTTACATTTATTACTAAAACTCCTCCAGCGGCAATTTTAATAAAAAAAATTTTAGGAATTAAATCTGGATCTAGCAAACCGAAATTAGAAAAAATAGGTAAAATAACTCATAAACAAATTCGTCAAATAGCGAAATTAAAATCTGTAGATATGACAGGAACAAATATTGAAGCAATGATGCATTCTATAGAAGGAACTGCGCTTTCAATGGGGTTAATAATAGAGGATTAAAATATAATAATGGTTAAACAAACAAAACGTATGACTAATATGTATAGTAAAATTAATCAAAACAAAAAAATTTCTATTGATAAAGCTATTAATAAATTAAAAGAATTTAGTACAGTTAAGTTCATTGAAAGCATCGATATTGCAGTACTATTAGGTATAGATCCAAAAAAATCAGAACAGAATATTAGAAATAGTGTTATATTACCTTATGGAACAGGAAAAAATATAAAAATTGCTGTTTTTGCTTATGGAGCTAAAGCGATAGAGGCAAAAGAAGCTGGTGCAGATTTAATTGGAATGGAAGATTTAGCGGAAAAAATCAAAAACAATAAAAAAAAAATTGATATAGTGATAACTATTCCAGAAGCGATGAATTTAGTTAGTAAATTAGCTCCTGTATTAGGTCCTCGTGGAATAATGCCTAATCCTAAATTAGGAACTATTACTGAAAATATCAAAGATATTATAAAAAAAATTAAAAAAGGACAAATTAATTATCGTAATGATAAAAATGGTATTATTCATACTAGTGTAGGTAAAATTAATTTTGATAATTATAAAATAAAAGAAAATATAGAATTTTTTATAAAAAATCTAAAAAAATATAAACCAACACAAGTAAAAGGAGATTTTATAAAAAAAATATATATTTCATCAACTATGGGAGTTTCTATTGATATAACAACATCTTTAATAAATATTAAAGTATAATTTTTACTTTACGAATAGTTTTTTTTATATTAAAATAATTATTTTTTAATTAAATAATATAGTTTATTATTGTAATGTAAATATTTTATATTTAGAATATCAATTCTAATAATTTAATTCTTTTATATTAAAAACTCAGGAGTGCAATAATCTAATGCCATTAAATATTACAGAAAAAAAAATGATTGTTGCAAAATTAAGCAAAATAAATCAAAAAGCTTTATCTGTTGTTATTGCTGATGCTTGTGGTATAAATGTTAATAGTATTACTGAATTAAGAAAAAATAGTCGTGAAAATCATGTTTTTATAGGAGTAGTAAGAAATAAACTATTAAAATTAATTATAAAAAATAGTATTTTTGAATGCTTAAAAGATCAATTAAATGGACCAATATTAGTTGGATATTCACTAAAACATCCTGGTACAGCTGCACGTTTATTTAAAGAATTTGCTAAAAAAAATACTAATTTTAAAATTAAAATTGCTTCTTTTAATGGTAAATTGATTGATGCTAAAAATATTGATAAGTTAGCCACATTACCTACTTTCAAAGAAGCTTTATCTTTTATGTTAACTACAATTAAAGAAGCTGCTATAGGAAAATTTATCAAAACATTAATAATTATTAAAAATACAAAAAATAATTTATAAAAAACAATTTTTTATTTATTTTAATAAAAAATTGTTTCTTAATTTTAGGAATTTTTTATGTCTATAACTAAAGAACAAATAATAGAAGCTGTTGGTACTATGTCTATTATGGATATAATGGATTTAATAAGTGATATGGAAAAAAAATTTGGAGTATCAGCTTCCACTGTTATGACACAGGCAGTTAATGATAAAACAATAGAAGAAGTAGAAGAAAAAACTGAATTTAATTTATATTTAAAAAATATAGGAAAAAATAAAATAGCAGTAATAAAAGCAGTGAGAAGTTGTATGGGATTAGGATTGAAAGAATCAAAAGATTTAGTAGAATCTGCACCAGTTCTTCTAAAAGAAGCTATTAGTAAAGAAGAAGCTTTAACTTTAGAAAAAACATTGAAAATTACTGGTGCTGAAATAGAAGTAAAATAATTTGAAATATAAAAAAAGATATTAATAAAATAATTACTAAATTTTTTTAATAACATTTTATAATACATATATATTAAATTTTATTTTAAATAAAATTTAAATTAGATACTCAATCTATCAGATAACTGAGGAACCATATGGTTTATTCTCAAACTGAAAAAAAACGTATTCGTAAAGATTTTAGTAAACAATCTCAAGTTTTAGATATTCCATATTTACTTTCTATACAACTTGATTCATTTAAAAAATTTATAAAACAAGATCTTACGGGGAAATATGGATTAGAAGCTGCTTTTAAATCTATTTTTCCAATAAATAGTTATAGTGGTAATTGTGAATTACATTATATAAATTATCGTTTAGGTAAATCTATTTTTAATGTTAAAGAATGTAAAATAAGAGGTATGACTTATTCTGCACCATTGCGTGTAACATTACAATTAATTATTTATAATAAAGAATTAATAGAAACAAATAAAAAAATTATAAAAGAACAAGAAGTATATATGGGAGAAATTCCATTAATGACAAAAAATGGTACTTTTATAGTTAATGGTATTGAAAGAGTAGTGGTTTCTCAATTACATCGTAGTCCTGGAGTATTTTTTGATAGTGATAAAGGGAAAACACATACTTCAGGAAAAATATTATATAATGCTCGTATTATTCCTTATAGAGGATCTTGGTTAGATTTTGAATTTGATCCTAAAGATAATATTTTTATGCGTATTGATAGAAGAAGGAAATTACCAGTTACAATAATATTAAAAGCTTTGGGTTATGATATTGAACAAATTTTAGATATTTTTTTTGAAAAAAATATTTATATTATAAAAAATAAAAAATTATCAATGAAATTAATACCAGATAGATTAAGAGGAGAAACAGCATTATTTAATATAGTAATTAATGATATAGTTTATATAGAAAAAGGAAAACGTATTACTTTAAAACATATTAATAATTTAAAAAAAAATAAAATTCAATATATAAACATACCAAAAGATTATCTTATAGGAAAAACAATATCTAAAGATTATATAAATAATAAAACAGGAGAAATTATAATTTCTGCTAATTCTTGTTTAGAATTAGATATTATTAATAATATTATAGAAAATAATGAATATAGTACAATTGATACAATATTTACTAATGATTTAGATCAAGGTCCATATATATCTGAAACATTAAGAATAGATACAACTAATGATAGATTAGAAGCTTTAATAGAAATATATAGGATGATGAGACCTGGTGAACCTCCTACTAAAGAATCAGCAGAATTATTATTTAAAAAATTATTCTTTAATATAGAGCGTTATGATTTGTCTTCTGTAGGAAGAATGAAATTTAATCGTTCTTTATCTTGTGATAATATAATTGGTACTGGAATTTTAAATAAACAAGATATTGTTGATGTAATTAAAAAATTAATAAGCATACGTAATGGAAAAGGAGAAATAGATGATATCGATCATTTAGGTAATAGAAGAATTCGATCTGTTGGAGAAATGATAGAAAATCAATTTCGTATAGGATTAATTCGTGTTGAACGTTCTGTTAAAGAACGATTATCATTAAGTGATGATAACATCATGCCTCAGGATATGATTAATGCTAAACCTATTTCTGCTGCTATAAAAGAATTTTTTTGTTCTAGTCAATTATCTCAATTTATGGATCAAAATAATCCGTTATCAGAAATTACACATAAAAGACGTATTTCAGCTTTAGGTCCAGGTGGTCTAACAAGAGAAAGAGCAGGTTTTGAAGTTAGAGATGTTCATCCTACTCATTATGGTAGAGTATGTCCTATTGAAACTCCAGAAGGACCTAATATAGGTTTAATTAATTCATTATCAGTTTATGCTAGAACCAATGTATATGGTTTTTTAGAAACTCCTTATCGTTGTGTTAACAATGCTTATGTTACTAATATAATTCATTATTTATCTTCTATAGAAGAAGGTAACTTTATTATAGCACAAGCTAATACAAAATTAGATTTATCAAATGGATTAATTATAGATGATTTAGTTACATGTAGAAATAAAGGAGAATCTAGTTTATTTAAAAAAGAACAAATAAATTATATGGATGTTTCTAATCAACAAATAGTATCTGTAGGAGCTTCTTTAATTCCATTTTTAGAACACGATGATGCAAATAGAGCATTAATGGGTGCTAATATGCAAAGACAAGCAGTCCCTACTTTAAGAGCAGAAAAACCTTTAGTAGGTACTGGTATGGAAAGAATAGTAGCTGTAGATTCAGGAGTAAATATTATTGCCAAAAATTCAGGTATTGTACAATATGTAGATGCATCTCGTATTATTATAAAAGTAAGTAATAATGAAACAAATAAACAAAAAAAGGGTATTGATATTTATCATTTAACCAAATATACAAGATCTAATCAAAATACATGTATTAATCAAATTCCATGTATTAAATTAAATGAATTAGTAAAAAAAGGAGATGTATTAGCAGATGGACCATCTACTGATTTAGGTGAATTAGCATTAGGTCAAAATATGAGAGTGGCATTTATGCCATGGAATGGTTATAATTTTGAAGATTCTATACTACTTTCAGAAAAAATTGTACAGGAAGATAGATTTACAACAATTCATATACAAGAATTATCATGTATATCACGTGATACTAAATTAGGACCTGAAGAAATTACTTCAGATATACCTAATGTTAGTGAATCTTCTTTATCTAAATTAGATGAATCAGGTATTGTGTATATCGGCGCTGAAGTAACAAGTAATGATATTTTGGTTGGTAAAGTAACTCCTAAAGGAGAAACACAATTATCACCAGAAGAGAAATTATTACGTGCCATTTTTGGAGAAAAAGCTTCTAATGTTAAAGATACATCATTACGTGTTCCTAATGGTGTTTCAGGTACTGTTATCGATGTAAAAATTTTTACAAGAGATGGAGTTAAAAAAGATAAAAGAACTTTAGAAATTGAAGAAATGGAATTAAAACAAATTAAAAAAGATTTACTTGATGAACAAAAAATATTTGAAATCAATATTATTACACGTATACATTCATTTTTAATTGAAAATGGTATTAGCAAAAAAGATATAGAAAAATATTCTTTAAAATATTGGATAAAATTTTTTACTAATAAAAGTAAAGAAAAAGAATTAAATGAACTTATAAACCAATATAATGAATTAAAAATAAAATTTAATAAAATATTTACTTTAGAAAAGAAAAAAATAACTCAAGGTGATGATTTAGCTCCTGGTATACTTAAAATAGTTAAAGTTAATTTAGCTGTTAAAAGACAAGTTCAATCAGGAGATAAAATGGCAGGGAGACATGGTAATAAAGGAGTTATATCAAAAATTTGTCCTATAGAAGATATGCCATATGATGATAATGGTAATCCTGTAGATGTTGTATTAAATCCATTAGGTGTCCCTTCTAGAATGAATATAGGACAAATTTTAGAAACGCATTTGGGTATGGCTGCAAAAGGTATTGGTGATAAAATAAATTTTTTATTGCAAAAACAAAAAAATATTGAAAAAATACGTTGTTTTATTCAAAAAGCTTATAATGTAGGTAACGGTATTAGACAAAAAATAAATTTTAATAATTTTTCAGATGAAGAGATATTATCTTTAGCAAATAATTTAAAAAAAGGAATGCCAATAGCAACTCCAGTTTTTGATGGAGCAAAAGAAAATGAAATAAAAGAATTATTAAGATTTTCTGATTTACCAACTTCCGGTCAAATTACATTGTATGATGGTCTTATAGGTGAAAAATTTGAAAGACCTGTAACTGTAGGTTATATGTATATGTTAAAATTAAATCATTTAGTAGATGATAAAATGCATGCAAGATCTACAGGATCATATAGTTTAGTTACACAACAACCTTTAGGAGGAAAAGCTCAATTTGGAGGACAAAGATTTGGAGAAATGGAAGTATGGGCTTTAGAAGCATATGGAGCAGCATATACTTTACAAGAAATGTTAACAATTAAATCTGATGATGTAAATGGTAGAACAAAAATGTATAAAAACATTATTGATGGAAATCATCAAATGGAACCAGGAATACCAGAGTCTTTTAATGTTTTACTTAAAGAAATACGTTCATTAGGAATAAATATTGAATTAGAAAATAAAGAATAAATTTTTAAAATTTAATTTATAATTAATTATTTAAAAATTAAATTGTTTATTAATTTCTAATATGTGTGAGGTAATCTTTTTGTGAAAAAGTTATTTAAGCTTTTAAAATCACCAAATAGAATAAAAGAATTTGATTCAATAAAAATTTCTTTAGCTTCTTCTGATATAATTAGGTCTTGGTCTTTTGGAGAAGTGAAAAAACCAGAAACAATTAACTATCGTACTTTTAAACCTGAAAGAGATGGTTTATTTTGTGCACGTATTTTTGGTCCTGTAAAAGATTATGAATGTTTATGTGGTAAGTATAAAAGATTAAAACATCGTGGTGTAATATGTGAAAAATGTGGTGTAGAAGTTACACAAACTAAAGTTAGACGTGAAAGAATGGGTCATATTGAACTTGCATCACCTACTGCACACATATGGTTTTTAAAATCATTACCTTCTAGAATAGGACTATTATTGAATATGCCTTTAAAGGATATTGAAAGAGTACTATATTTTGAATCTTACGTTGTTATAGAAGAAGGAATGACTACATTAAATAAAAAACAAGTTTTAACAGAAGAACAATATTTAGACGCATTAGAAGAATTTGGCAATGAATTTAATGCAAAAATGGGAGCAGAAGCTATTCAATATTTATTAAAAAATATTAATTTAGAAGAAGAATATAAATTTTTACGAGAAGAATTATATAATACTAATTCTGAAACCAAAAGGAAAAAAATTACTAAACGGATAAAATTACTTGAATTATTTATTCATTCAGGAAATAAACCAGAATGGATGATAATGAATGTATTACCTGTGTTACCTCCTGATTTAAGACCTTTAGTTCCATTAGATGGAGGAAGATTTGCTACTTCTGATTTAAATGATTTATATCGTCGTGTTATTAACCGTAACAATAGATTAAAACGTCTACTAGAATTATCAGCACCAGATATTATAGTAAGAAATGAAAAACGTATGTTACAAGAAGCAGTTGATGCTCTTTTAGACAATGGAAGAAGAGGAAGAGCAATTATAGGGTCTAATAAAAGACCTTTAAAATCATTAGCCGATATGATTAAAGGGAAACAAGGAAGATTTAGACAGAATTTATTAGGTAAAAGAGTAGATTATTCGGGTAGATCTGTTATTACAGTAGGACCTTATTTACGTTTGAATCAATGTGGTTTACCTAAAAAAATGGCTTTAGAATTGTTTAAACCATTTGTATATGGAAGATTAGAAATGCAAGGATTTGCTACAACAATTAAAACAGCAAAAAAAATGGTTGAAAAAGAAGAATCTGTAGTTTGGGATGTTTTAGAAGAAGTTATAAGAGAACATCCGATATTATTAAATCGTGCGCCAACTTTACATAGATTAGGAATACAAGCTTTTGAACCAATATTAATTGAAGGAAAAGCAATACAATTACATCCTCTTGTGTGTGCAGCTTATAATGCTGATTTTGATGGAGATCAAATGGCAGTACATATTCCTTTAACTTTAGAAGCACAATTAGAAGCTAGAGCTCTGATGATGGCTACTAATAATATTTTATCACCAGCTAATGGTGAACCTATTATTGTTCCATCACAAGATGTAGTTTTAGGATTATATTATATGACTAGGGAAAAAATTAATGCAAAAGGAGAGGATATGATATTAGCTAGTTCTCAAGAAGCAGAAAAAGTTTATCTTACAGGACAAGGAGATTTACATGCACGTGTCAAAGTAAAAATTACTGAATATTGTAAAAATAAAAATAATGAATGGATAAAAAATAAAAATATTGTTAATACTACAATCGGTCGAGCAATATTTTGGATGTATGTACCAAAAGGTTTGCCTTATACAATAATAAATCAAACTTTAGGGAAAAGATCAATTTCTAAAATGTTAAATATATGTTATAGAATTTTAGGATTAAAATCTACAGTTATTTTTGCAGATAAAATTATGTATACTGGATTTTATTATGCAGCTAGATCAGGATCTTCTGTAGGAATTGATGATATTATTATTCCTAAAAAAAAATCTACTATAATATTAGCAGCAGAATCTGAAGTTTCTGAAATTCAAGAACAATTTCAATCAGGGTTAGTAACAGCTGGAGAAAGATATAATAAAATTATTGATATTTGGTCAGTGGCGAATGAAAAAGTAGCACAAGCAATGATGAAAAATTTATCGACAGAAAATGTAATTAATAAAAAAGGAATTATAGAAAAACAAATATCTTTTAATAATATTTTTATGATGGCAGATTCTGGTGCACGTGGTTCAGCTGCTCAAATAAGACAATTAGCTGGTATGAGAGGACTAATGGCTAAACCTGATGGATCAATTATTGAAACTCCAATTACAGCTAATTTTAAAGAAGGATTAAATGTACTACAATACTTTATATCTACTCATGGAGCACGAAAAGGACTAGCAGATACTGCATTAAAAACAGCAAATTCAGGTTATTTAACTCGTAGATTAGTTGATGTAGCTCAAGATTTAGTAATTACAGAGAATGATTGTTTTACTAAAAATGGCATTGAAATGTCTTCTATAATTGAAGGAGGAGATGTTAAAGAATCTCTAAGAGAAAGAGTTGTAGGTAGAGTAACATCAAAAGATATTTTAAAACCAGGAAGAAATGATGTTTTAATTGCTCGTAATACATTATTAAATGAAAAATATTGTGATGTTTTAGATAAATATTCTATTGATAATATTAAAGTTAGATCTGTTGTAAGTTGTGAAACTAATTTTGGTGTATGTGCTAATTGTTATGGTAGTGACTTAGCAAGAGGACATATTATAAATAAAGGAGAAGCAATTGGAGTAATTGCAGCACAATCAATAGGAGAACCTGGAACACAATTAACAATGAGAACATTTCATATAGGTGGGGCTGCTTCTAGAGTTGCATCTGAATCTAGTATTCAAATAAAAAGCAAAGGTATTATAAAATTAACTAATATGAAATCTGTTATTAATTCTGATGGTAAATTAGTTATTACTTCAAGAAATGTTAAATTAAAAATATTAGATGATTTTGGACGTATAAAAGAAAAATATAAAATACCTTATGGTGCAATTATGACTAAAAAAAATGGAGAAAAAATTAATTCAGGAGAAATAATTGCTTATTGGGATCCACATAATATGCCTATAGTTAGTGAAGTTAATGGAAAAATAAAATTTATTGACATGTTAGATGGTCAAACTATTATTCGTCAAACTGATGAATTAACAGGTTTATCTTCTATAGTAGTATTAGATACATCAGAAAGAACATTAATAGGAAAAGATTTACGACCTATGTTGAAAATCGTAAATCTTGAAAATGAAGATATTTTAATCCCTGGAACTGATATACCGGCTCATTATTTTTTACCTAGTAAAACAATAGTTCATTTGGAAAATGGAATGAATATTCATGCTGGAGAAATAATTGCAAGAATACCACAAGAGTCAGGAGGAACTAAGGATATAACAGGAGGATTACCTAGAGTAGCAGATTTATTTGAAGCTCGTCGTCCAAAAGAATCAGCAATTTTAGCAGAAATTAGTGGTATAATTTCATTTGGAAAAGAAACTAAAGGTAAAAGACGTATAATAATTAATCCTATTAATAATAATGAAAATGTATATGAAGAAATGATACCAAAATGGAGACAAATAAATGTTTTTGAAGGAGAATTAGTAAATCAAGGAGATATTATTTCAGATGGTTCTGAATCTCCACATGATATATTACGTTTAAAAGGTGTCAATGAAGTAACAAATTATATAATTAATGAAGTCCAAGAAGTATATCGTTTACAAGGAGTTAAAATTAATGATAAACATATTGAAGTGATAATACGACAAATGTTACGTAAAGCAACCATTAAAAATAAAGGAGATTCAAATTTTTTAGAAGGTGAGCAAGTTGATGTATCTCAAATTAAAAAAATTAATAAAAAATTAAAAAAACAGGGTAAAAAAAAGATATCTTATATTCATGATTTGTTAGGTATTACTAAAGCTTCTTTAGCAACTACATCTTTTATTTCTGCTGCTTCTTTTCAGGAAACAACAAGAGTATTAACAGAAGCTTCTGTTGCAGGAAAATTTGATGAATTAAAAGGTTTAAAAGAAAATGTTATTGTTGGAAGATTAATTCCTGCAGGTACTGGATATTCTTATCATACAAATCGTATTAATAAAATTAAAAAACATAATATTACAGCAGTAGCATCAGCATCTGCAAATTTAACTGAACTATTAAACGCTAGTTTGAATAAAAAAAATAAATATAAATAATGTTTTATTAATAAATTAAAAATTAATTTTTTAAAAAATTAATTTTTAATTATAATCAGTAATTATACTGAAATAAGTTAAATTATTTTAAATATTTATTTATAATTATTTCAATTTTTTTACAATTTAATTATTATTAACTATTTTAATAGTAAAATATTTATTTTAATTAATAATAAACATTATTATTAATTTTGTAAATTTAAAAAAAATTTGTTATACTTATATCAAAAATAATATTTATTAAAAATAATTATTATTGATTATTTCATTTATAACAAAATACATATTTATTATTTTAATAAATAAAATTAATGTCATGTAGAAAAAATAAAAAAAAAAATATTTGGATAAAAAAATATCTTAAAGATATTTATGTCAAAAAAGTAAAACAAAATAGTGAATTTAGATCACGATCATGGTTTAAATTACAAGAAATACAAAAAATAGATAAAATTTTTAAACCAAATATGAAAATAATAGATTTAGGATCTTCTCCAGGAGGGTGGTCTAAGTTTGCATTATCAAAAATTGGATTAAATGGTAAAATAATAGCTTGTGATTTATTACCAATGAAAAAAATAGATAATGTAGATTTTATTCAAGGTAATTTATGTGATATAAATATTATTAATTTAATTAAAATTAAATTAAATAATTTAAAAGCACAAGTCATAATGTCTGATATGTCTCCTAATATTTCTGGTGTTAAAGAAATAGATATACCTAAATCTATATATTTAAGTGAATTAGCTTTAAAATTGTGTTATTCTATATTGGATTTTAATGGAAATTTTTTAATAAAAATATTTCAAGGTATAGGTGTTGATCAATATTTAAAAAAAATTGATTCATTATTTAAAATAATGAAAATCAGAAAACCTAATGCTTCAAGATCTCATTCATGTGAAATATATATTGTAGCAAAAGGATATCAAAATAAATAATATTTTTTCATATTTATACTAATAATTATGGAGTTACTTTTTTGAACAGTATAGCAAAAAATCTAATCCTCTGGTTAGCAATTGCAATTACTTTATTATCTTTTTTCCAGAGTTTTAATCTAAATGTTGATGATAAAACATCAAAAATTGAATATGCAACTTTTTTATCTGATATTAATCATCAACAAATAAATGCAGTTTATATAAGTAAACGTCAGGTTTATGTTGATAAAAAAGATGATACTAATTATACAACATATCTTCCTATAAGTGATCCTAATTTACTTCAGTTATTAGTAGATAAAAATATTAAAGTATTTGGTGAACCTTCTGCAAGTCCTAATTTATTATTATCTATATTTATATCATGGTTTCCTGTTCTTTTACTTGTTTTTGTTTGGTTATTTTTTATACGTCAAATTCAAGGAGGAGGTAAAGGTGCTTTATCATTTGGTAAAAGTAAAGCTCGTATGTTTACAAAAGATCAGATTAAAACTACATTTAATGATGTAGCAGGATGTGATGAAGCTAAAGAAGAAGTTAAAGAACTTGTAGATTATCTAAAAGAACCTCTAAAATTTCAAAAATTAGGTGGTAAAATTCCTAAAGGTGTTTTAATGGTAGGTCCACCAGGAACAGGTAAAACCTTATTAGCAAAAGCTATAGCAGGTGAATCTAAAGTACCCTTTTTCACTATTTCTGGATCTGATTTTGTTGAAATGTTTGTTGGTGTAGGAGCTTCTAGAGTTCGTGATATGTTTAGTAGAGCAAAAAAATCATCTCCATGTATTATATTTATTGATGAAATAGATGCAGTAGGACGTCAAAGAGGTGCTGGTTTAGGTGGTGGACATGATGAAAGAGAACAAACGCTTAATCAAATGTTAGTAGAAATGGATGGTTTTAATGATAATGAAAGTGTTATTGTTATCGCTGCAACAAATCGTCCTGATGTATTAGATCCGGCACTTTTAAGGCCTGGACGTTTTGATAGACAAGTAATAGTAGGTTTACCAGATATTAGGGGTAGAGAACAAATATTAAAAATACATATGAAAAATGTTCCATTAGGAAAAGATGTAAATGTTTCAATTTTAGCACGAGGTACTCCTGGATTTTCTGGAGCTGATTTAGCTAATTTAGTAAACGAAGGTGCATTATTAGCTGCTCGTAAAAATTATGAATTTGTATCTATGATTGAATTTGAAAAAGCTAAAGATAAAATTATGATGGGTTCTGAAAGACGTTCTATGGTTATGACAGAATCTCAAAAAGAATCTACTGCTTATCATGAAGCTGGACATGCTATAATTGGAAGATTAGTACCAGGACATGATCCAGTTCATAAAGTAACTATAATTCCAAGAGGTCAAGCATTAGGAGTTACATTCTTTTTACCAGAAATTGATATCATTAGTTTAAATCGTCAAAAATTAGAAAGTGAAATTTCTACATTATATGGTGGTCGTATTGCAGAGGAAATAATTTATGGAGAAAAATATGTATCTACTGGAGCTTCTAATGATATAAAAATTGCTACTAACTTAGCAAGAAATATGGTAACACAATGGGGATTTTCTAAAAAATTAGGACCTTTATTATATGCAGAAGAAGAAGGAGAAATTTTTTTAGGTAGAAATGTAACAAAAACAAAACATATGTCAGATCAAACTGCACGTATAATTGATGAAGAAGTTAAATATTTAATTCAAGAAAACTATGATAGAGCATTTAAAATTTTAAAAGAAAATATTGATATTTTACATGCAATGAAAAATGCTTTAATTAAATATGAAACTATAGGTATATTACAAATAGATGATTTAATGTCTAGAAAAAAAGTTAGAGCACCTGATTGGATAAAAAAATAATTTATTAAGTATTATAAATTTTAAAAAAGTATTAAAATATATTGTAAATTAAATATATATAATATATTATTAGATATAATCTATATTAAAATTTAATTTGGTATGTTTTGTGTATAAATTATTTTTAGTTTTATTTGTTTTAATATCAATTATATTAATTAGTTTAATTATGATACAAAATAATAATATTGTTGATATTAGTAGTTATTATGCGAATAATTCGAAATCTTTTTTAAATACTAATACTACCAATAAAATTGTAACTAGATCTATTTTTATTTTAGTCATATTTTTTTTTATTATTAGTTTAATATTAGGTAATTTAAACAATCATAAAAAAATATTATAACAACAAATAATTATATTAATTTATAAAAAATATTTATTTAGTAGAACCGAGGTGGTGAAATGGTAAACACGCTACCTTGAGGTGGTAGTGCCCTTTTATGGGTTTACGGGTTCAAATCCCGTCTTCGGTACCAGAGTTTTACTAAAATATTTTATATTTTTAATATATCATATATAATATCGCTAAGTAGACGCGGGGTGGAGCAGATTGGTAGCTCGTCGGGCTCATAACCCGAAGGTCGTTGGTTCAAATCCAACCCCCGCAACCATTTCTATCAATTAAGTTCTCATATCTAATTAATAATATTAATTTAATTATAAAAAATAAATATAAATTTAGTAATTTAATTATTGAATTTTATGCAAAATTATTTAAAAATAATTGTTTGTTTTATATAAAATTATTATTAATAATAATTTTTTTAAAGAGGAGTAATAAAAATATGTTTTATATATACTTGTAAATAAAATAAGTTTAATTATTTAAAATTAAATTTCATAAAAAATTAATATTTATCATTAAAATAATTTTTTTAATAATTAATAGTATTATTAATTAGATCAATGATATTTTAATCAAGCTAATCTAGTTCTCTATTATATAAAATTTTAGGTTTGAGGATAACTAGGATGAACAAAGAAATATTAGCTGTAGTTGAAGCAGTTTCTAATGAAAAATCTTTACCTCGTGAAAAAATATTTGAAGCAATAGAAAGTGCATTAACAAGTGCAACAAAAAAAAAATATGAACAAGATATAGAAGTATATGTAAATATTAATCGAAAAAATGGAAGTTTTCAAACATTTAGAAAATGGTTAATTGTAAAAGAAGTTCATTATCCTACTAAAGAAATTACATTGGATGCAGCACGTATTGAAGATAATTCGTTAAATATAGGAGATTATATCTATGATAAAATTACTTCTATTGATTTTAATCGAATAACTACACAAATTGCTAAACAAGTTATCGTACATAAAGTTAGAGAAGCAGAAAAAGCTGTAACTATTGAACAATTTAGAAAAAAAGAAGGAAAAATTTTAAATGGTATTGTAAAAAAAACAAATAAAACTTATCTAATTTTAGATTTAGGTAATAATGTAGAAGCTACTATTTTACGTGAAGATATGTTACCTAGAGAAAATTTTAGAATTGGAGATAGAATTAAAGGTCTTCTTTTTTCTATAAAAGTAGTATTACGTGGCCCTCAACTATTTATTAGTAGATCAAAAATTAAAATGTTAATTGAATTATTTAAAATTGAAGTTCCTGAAATAAATGAAGGATTAATTGAAATTATAGCTGCGGCAAGAGATCCTGGTTATAGAGCAAAAATAGCAGTAAAAACTAATGATAAACGTATAGATCCTGTAGGTGCATGTGTTGGAATGAGAGGTGCTAGAGTACAAGCTATATCTAATGAATTAAATGGAGAAAGAATTGATATTGTTTTATGGGATCAAAATCCAGCTCAATTTGTTATTAATGCTATGTCTCCAGCTGATGTATCATCAATAGTAGTGGATGAAGATAATCATGCCATTGATATTGCTGTAGAAGAGGAAAATCTGGCAAAAGCTATTGGTCGTAATGGTCAAAATATTCGTTTAGCTTCACAATTAAGCGGCTGGGAATTAAATGTTATGACTAATAATGAATTACAAAACAAACATAAAGAAGAAAATAATGCTATTGTAAATATGTTTATAAAAAATTTAAAAATTGATAAAAATTTAGCTATGCAATTAGTTGCATCAGGTTTTTCTACTATAGAAGAATTAACATATATACCTATTAATGAATTATATAAATTAACTAATAAGTTTAATTTATCTATAGATAAATTGAAAAAAATACAAGAATTAGCTAAATATAATTTACAAAATTTATCTTTAATAAATAATATACAATATAATAAACAGTTAGATAAAAATTTATTAAATATTGAAGGAATGAATAAAAAATTAGCTATTTTATTAAAGGTTAAAGGAATACTCTCTATAGAAGATTTAGCTGAACAAAGTATTGAAGATTTATCTGATATAAATAGTTTAAAAAAAGAACAAGCAGGGAAAATAATTATGTCTGCTCGTAATATTTGTTGGTTTAATAAAAAAAATAATGTATAACTAAATTACTTTTTTAAATAGAGGAGTAAACAGCATGATAGTTAATAATATAACTGTAAAATCTTTAGCTGTTGAAATTCAAATGTCAGTAAAAGATTTAATTCAAAAATTTTATGATATTGGTATTATTAAGTTAGAAAACGATTTTATAAATCAAAAAGAACAAGAAAAGTTACTTTTATATTTAAATAATATAGAAAATAAATTTATTAAAAAATTAACTTTACGAAAAAAAACACATAGTATTTTAAATATACAAAATAATAAAGGTCAAAATAAAACTGTAAAAGTTGAAATACGTAAAAAAAAATATTTCTTAAAAAATACTAAAATGGCAGCTCATGCTGAGAGTAATATAAAAAATATTATTGAAAACAAAGAAATTAAATCTATTGATAAAAAAAATAACTTGATAATAGAAAAAAAACAACAAATATCAAAAATTGATATACAAAAAAAAAATAAAATAAATTTTCAAAATAACATTCAACATAAAAAAAATAATACAATAAATAACAAAATAGAAAATAAGTTTAAAATAAATAATAGAAAATATTCTTTTGTAAAAAATTCTTATAATAAACAAAATTCAAATGAAAAAAATAAAAATTTAAATTATCATATGCAAAGTAATAAAATTACTCGTAAAAAAAAATTTTATAAAAACAATAAGATAGATAAAGAAAATCAAAAAATTTATTCTAATATTAGAAATATTACTAAAAATAAAAATAATTCTCATATTTTATATCAAAATTTTTATAAACCTACTAAAAATATAAATCGAGATGTTATTATTAATGAAACTATTAGCATAATAAAATTAGCTAATAAGATGGCTGTTAAAAGTTCACAAATTATAAAAACTATGATAGACATAGGAGAAAAATCATTAGATATTAACCAATTTTTAAATCAAAAAACTGCTAAATTAATAGCAGAAAAAATGGGTCATAAAGTTATATTACATAATGAAAATGATTTAGAAACTTCATTAATTAATGATCGTAATAATATAAATGAAATACCAATTACTAGAGCTCCTATAGTTACTATTATGGGACATGTAGATCATGGAAAAACTTCTTTATTAGATTATATTCGTTCTAGTAAAATAGTTTCTAATGAAATTGGAGGTATAACACAAAATATAGGAGCTTATCAAGTCCAATTAAAAAATAATAAAAATATTACATTTATAGATACTCCTGGACATTCTGCTTTTACCTTAATGAGATCAAGAGGAACACAAATTACAGATATTATAATTTTGGTAGTAGCAGCTGATGATGGTGTTATGCCACAAACTATAGAAGCTATTCAACATGCTAAATTAGCTCAAGTTCCAATAATTATTGCTATTAATAAAATAGATAAAACTACATCAAATATCGAAAATATTAAAAATCAATTAAGTAAACATAATATTATCTCTGAATCATGGGGTGGTAATAATATATTTATTAATATTTCTGCAAGATTAGGAACAGGAATTGATGATTTATTAAATGCTATTTTATTACAAGCAGAAATTTTAGAATTAAAAGCTATTAATAAGGGTATGGCCAAAGGTGTAGTTATTGAATCTTATTTAGATAAAGGAAGAGGATCTATAGCTAATATCTTAGTTAGAGAAGGTATTTTAAATAAAGGTGATATTGTATTATGTGGTTTTGAATATGGACGTATAAGAGGACTACGTAATGAAAAAGGAATAGAAGTATTACAAGCTGGTCCTTCGACTCCTATAGAAATTTTAGGTTTATCTGGTATGCCTTTTGCAGGAGAAACTTTAATAGTAGTTCAAAATGAGAAAAAAGCTAAAGAAGTTGCTATATATAGAAAAAATAAATCACGTGAATTTAAAATAGCTAATCAACAAAAAAAATTTAAAAATATTTTTTTAGAATTAGATAAAAATAAAATTTGTGAATTAAATATATTATTGAAAGGAAATTCACAAGGAACAGTAGAAGTTATTAAAGATATATTAATAAATTTATCTAATGATAAAATAAACATAAAAATTATTAGTTCAGGTGTAGGTTCAATTACTGAAACAGATGTTGCTTTAGCACTAGCGACATCAAATAATGTTATGATTATTGGTTTTAATGTAAAAGCTAATAATAGTGCTTGTAATATAATTAAAACAGAAAATATAAATATCAGATATTTTTCTATAATTTATAATTTAATTGATGAAATACAAAAATCTATAAATAATATTTTATCTCCTGAATATAAATATAAATTATTAGGATCAGCAAAAGTAAAAAATGTTTTTAAAATTACAAAAATTGGAGTAATTGCAGGATGCACTGTGTCAAAAGGAATAATTAAACGTCATAATTTAATACATTTAATAAGAAATAATAATATTATCCATAAAGGGATATTAGAATCTTTAAAAAGATTTAAAGATAATGTAAATGAAGTTCGTAATGGAATGGAGTGTGGTATTAGTATTAAACATTATAATGATATTTGTATAGGAGATAATATAGAGGCATATGAAAACATTGAAGTTAAATAAAATAGTTAATTAAATATTATAATAAAGGTAATATAAATAATGATAGAATATCTATATCGTCAATCAAGAATTTCTAAAGAACTAAAAAAAAAAATATCTGATATTTTACAACAAAATATTTCTGATCCTCGTATAAATAAATTTATAACTATTACCGATTTATTAATATCAAAAGATTTGTCTTTTGCAAAGATATTTATAATGTTACCATATAGAGATGAAATAAATAATAATTTTAAAAAAACAATTTATTACTTAAATAATATTACAGGTTATATTAGATACATTTTGAAAAAAAAAATAATATTACGTAATATACCAAAATTAATATTTCTTCCTGATTTTTCTTTAGAAAAAGGAAGACATATTATTAATATTATTAATAATATTAATATGCAAAAAATATAATATATTTAGATTTTTTACAATATGAAAAAAGTTATAAACAAACGCCATATTAATGGTTTATTATTATTAGATAAACCTATAGGATATACATCAAATAAAATTCTCCAATATATAAAATATATATATAAAGCTAAAAAAGCAGGACATACAGGAACTTTAGATCCATTAGCTAGTGGGTTGCTTCCTATATGTTTAGGAGAAACAACTAAATTTACAAGTTATTTAATTAATTCGGATAAAATATATATTGTTAAAGCTCGATTAGGTGAAAAAACAAATACTGCTGATAAAGATGGTATTATTATAAAAAAAAAAAAATTAAATTTTCTCAAAAAAAATTAGAAGATGTTTTATCTTTATTTCGAGGAAAAATAAAACAAATTCCAACTATGTATTCTGCAATAAAATATAAAGGTATTCCTCTTTATAAATATGCTAGAGCTGGAATTAATATATCATTAAATGAACGTGAGGTAACTATTTATCAGTTACAATTGATTTCTTTTAAATCAAATGAGATAAAATTAAAAATACATTGTTCTAAAGGAACTTATATTCGTACTATTATTGATAATATAGGAGATCAATTAAATTGTGGAGCACATGTAGTTACATTACGTAGAATTAAAATATCTCATTTTACTATTTTTAATAAAAATATTGTTACAATAGGAATATTAGATAATTTAATAAAAAATTGTAATAATATTTTATTATTAGATAAATTATTATTACCTACAGATTATATATTAAATAATTTTCCAAAGTTAATATTATCTGAAAATTTAATTGATAATCTTAAAAATGGTAAAAAAATGAAAATAAATATTAATATTAATAATAATAATATTTTTCGTATTTATAATAAATATAGATTTTTAGGAATTTGTAAAATTGATAATAACAATTACATAATAAAATATAAATTAATGAATATTAAAAATTAATTTTAATATGAATAGTTATTCATTTATAAATAATTTAATGGAGTTAGGTTATGTCTTTAAATAAAGAAAAAAAGATAAAAATTATTAAAAAATATGGAAATCATCATAATGATAAAGGATCAACGAAAATACAAATAGCTTTATTAACATTTAAAATTAACTATTTACAAAAACATTTTTTAATACATAAAAAAGATCATCATAGTCGTCATGGACTTTTAAATATGATTTCACATAGAAGAAAATTGTTAGATTATTTTAAAAAAAAGAATTTAATCAAGTATAACTTATTAATTGAAAATTTAAGCTTAAGAAAATAAATAATTTATTAATAATTATTAATATTTTTTTAAATTAAAATTTTTATATCTATAATAAAAAATTATTTTTAAGGATATTTATTTTGTTAAATCCAATTATTCATAGATTTCAATATGGTAATAATATTGTAACTATTGAAACAGGAATGATAGCACGACAAGCTACTTCTGCAGTAATGATAAGTATTGATGATACAACTGTTTTTGTTACTTTAATGGTAAATGAAAATATAAAATCAGATCAAGATTTTTTTCCATTATCTGTAAATTATCAAGAAAGATCATATGCAGCTGGACGTATTCCAGGTTCTTTTTTTAGAAGAGAAGGCAGACAAAGTGAAGGAGAAATATTAACTTCTCGTTTAATTGACAGATCTATAAGACCGTTATTTGTAAAAAATTTTTTCAATGAAGTTCAGATTACTGCGACTGTTATGTCTGTAGATCCATCTATTTACCCTGATATAGTAGCTATTATTGGTACATCAGTTGTTTTATCTTTATCTGGTATACCATTTAATGGACTTCTTGGTAGTTCAAGAGTTGGATATATTAATAATCAATATGTTTTAAACCCTACTACAGAAAATATGAAACATAGTCAATTAGATTTAGTTGTTAGTGTTACTAAAAATGAAATTTTAATGGTTGAAGCTCAAGCTTCTTCATTAAATGAAGATCAAATATTAAATGCAATAATATTTGGACATAATAAACAACAAATATTAATAAATAATATTCAAAAATTTATAGATAAAAATAATAAAAAGCATTTTGAATGTAAATTTACTAAAATTGATAAAGAAATAGAAAAAAAAATTATTTTTCTTTCTAAAAAATCTTTAAAAAATGCTTATTCTATTAAAGAAAAGAAAAATAGAATTAATGAAATTAATTCAATTAAATTAAATATAAATACATTAATACAAACTGAATACAATAATATTTCTAATAATCATATTAATGGAGTTTTTTATGAATTAGAAAGAGATATTCTTAAAAAGAAATTATTTAATGATGATTTACGTATTGATGGACGAAAACATGATATGATTCGTGATTTAGATGTACGTACAGGAATATTACCTCGTACTCATGGTTCTGCTTTATTTACAAGAGGTGAAACACAATCTTTAGTTAGTGCTACTTTAGGAACAACAAGAGATGCACAAATTTTAGATGATTTACTAGGAGATAGAACAAATAATTTTATTTTTCACTATAATTTTCCTTCTTATGCTGTAGGTGAAATTGGAATATTAGGATCGCCTAAAAGACGTGAAATTGGTCATGGACATTTAGCTAAAAAAGCAATAATTCCAGTTATGCCAAATATAGAAGAATTTCCTTATACAATAAGAGTTGTATCAGAAATAACAGAATCTAATGGATCTTCTTCTATGGCATCAGTATGTGGTGCATCATTAGCAATGATGGATGCAGGAATACCTATAAAAAATGCAGTTGCTGGTATATCTATGGGATTATTTAAAAATAAAAATAATTTTATTATATTATCAGATATATTAGGTGATGAAGATCATTTAGGAGATATGGATTTTAAAGTTGCTGGAACATATGAAGGAATTACAGCACTACAAATGGATATTAAAATTGCTGGTGTTACCTATGAAATAATTAAATTAGCATTAATTAAAGCTAAAATAGCTAGATTACATATTTTAGAAATTATGAAACAAGTAATTTCCTTACCTAAAAAAAATATATCAGAATTTGCCCCTAGAATACATACTGTAAAAATTAATCCAGAAAAAATTAAAGATATGATAGGTAAGGGAGGATCTGTGATTAGAGCTTTAACTGAAGAAACAGATACAATTATAGAAATTGAAGATAGTGGTATTATTAAAATAGCTGCTAAAAATAATTCACAAATTCAATTTGCTATTCGTCGTATAAAAGAAATTACAGCAGATATAGAAGTAGGTAAAATTTATAATGGTAAAGTAATACGTATTGTAGATTTTGGTGCTTTTATTGCTATAGGTAATGGTAAAGAAGGATTAGTTCATATATCACAAATTACCAATAAACATGTTACTAAAATTAGCGATTATTTAAAATTATCGCAAAAAGTTTTTGTAAAAGTTATGGAAATTGATAGACAAGGACGTATAAGATTAAGTATGAAAGCAGCTACAGAAAAAATCTAATATTAAAATAATAATTTATAAAATTATTATTTATAATAGATAATAATAATTATTTAATAATAATTATTATTTAAATAATTATTATTTAAATCAATAATAATTATATTATCATTTAATTTTATATTAATAATTTGAAATATTTGTGATTATGTTTTTATTTTTAATAACATAATTACAAATTATATTTTCAATTTTATTATTTTGAATATAAAAATTGTTATTTTATAAATTAATATATTTTTACAAAATAATTTATTTTTCATTATTTATTAAAAAAATAGTTTTTATTTATATTTTTTTTATATTATAAATTTAAGAGGCATGTGTATTACATGACTAATGTTGAAATTACTTTCGCTAAACTGGGTTTAAATAATTATCTCTTAAAAGCATTAAATACAATAGGATATATTAAACCATCTCCTATACAAAAAGAATGTATTCCTCCTTTACTTTTTAAAAAAGATGTATTAGGAATAGCACAAACTGGAAGTGGTAAAACAGCAGCTTTTTCTTTACCATTATTACATAATATTAATGTATCTAATAAAAATACTCAAATTTTGATTTTAGCTCCTACTAGAGAGCTAGCAATGCAAGTGTCAAAAGCTATATCTTTATTTAGTAAATTTATGATTGGAGTACATGTATTAGTGTTGTATGGAGGCCAATCATACAGTATTCAATTAAGAGGATTAAGATTGGGACCACAAATAATTGTTGCTACTCCTGGACGTTTATTAGATCATATAAAAAGAGGTACTGTAAATTTATCAAATTTAAAAAGTTTGGTTTTAGATGAAGCAGATGAAATGTTGAGAATGGGTTTCATTGAAGATGTAGAGTATATAATATCTATTATACCTAAAGGATATCAAATTGCATTATTTTCTGCAACTATGCCAATACAAATTAAAAACATTACAAAAAAATTCATGAATAATCCTCATGAAGTTAAAATAGCATCAAATATTAATACTATACCAGACATTAATCAAAATTATTGGACTGTTTATGGAAGGAAAATAGATGCTCTTAAAAAATTTCTTGAAACTGAAGATTTTGATGCAGCGTTAATTTTTGTACGTACTAAATATGCAACTATTGAAGTTTCTGAAATACTAAAAAATTCTGGTTATAATAGTGCAGCTTTAAATGGAGATATGAATCAAAAAATTAGAGAACAAACATTAGATAAATTTAAAAATGGTAATTTAGATATTTTAATTGCTACTGATATTGCTGCAAGAGGATTAGATGTAGAAAGAATATCTTTAGTTATCAATTATGATATTCCAATAGATGTAGAATCTTATGTACATCGTATAGGAAGAACTGGACGTGCTGGAAGAACAGGGAAAGCTTTAATGTTTGTAGAAAATAGAGAAAAAAGATTTTTAAGAAATATTGAACATAAAATAAAATTTCATATTTCAGAAGTATCTTTACCTAATGCTAGGTTATTAACAGAAAAAAGACTAATAAAATTTGGTATAAAAATAAATAAACAATTAGAATCTAATGATTTAGATAAATATAAAATAATTTTATCTAAATTACAATCTAAAAATAATTTAGATCAAGAAAAATTATCAATAGCTTTATTAAAAATTGCACAAGGTCTCAGACCTTTAATTGTGCCTCCTGATCCTATCTTTACTCAAAAAAAGATATTTTATAATAAACAATCAAGATTTATTAAATTTAATAGTAAATTAAAAAATAAAAATATTATATATAAAAAAAAATATAGAAATAAAAATAAAGATATGAAATTATATAGAATA
The DNA here is from genome assembly GCF_012563325.1 of Enterobacteriaceae endosymbiont of Plateumaris braccata. NCBI lineage: Bacteria > Pseudomonadati > Pseudomonadota > Gammaproteobacteria > Enterobacterales > Enterobacteriaceae > Enterobacteriaceae endosymbiont of Plateumaris braccata. The sequence goes on along the minus strand of NZ_CP046232.1, from coordinate 339,178 downwards.
AATATTGGCAAAAAAGATGGCGTTGAAATTCGTCATATTGTTGGAGCTATGATTAATGAAGGAGAAATTAATAGTCATTATATTGGTAATATAAAATTATTTTCTTTATATTCTACAATTGAATTATCTAAAGTTTTAAATAAAAATTTTAAAAAAATTAGAATTTTGAATAAAATTATATATATAAAATCATTAAACTAAAATTCTAAATTAGAATTGATAATATTTTAATAAAAATAAATTAATTTTTAAAAAGATTATTAATAAATTTAATTCTCAATAATATTATATTTTTATATATAAAAATATAATATTATTAAATAGTTTAAAAATTTTTAATAGTTTTTTAAAAAAAATTCTTTAATTTTTTTTAAAAAATCATTAATATTATATTTTTATGATATAGATAAATTTTTATAAAAATTTAATTTATTTTAAAGTTTTTATTTTAAATAAATATAAGATTAATTTAATTTATTAAATGATTTATAAAAATTTATTAATCCATTAGTTGAACTATCATAATTAGTTGTTTTTTTAATATTATCTAAATCTGATATTAATAAATTAGCCATTTTTTTTCCTAATTCAACTCCCCATTGATCAAAAGAAAAAATATTTAAAATTACTCCTTGCATAAAAATTTTATGTTCATATAAAGCAATTAATGATCCTAAATTATGTGGTGTTATTTCTCTTAAAAAAATTGAATTGCTAGGATGATTACCTGAACATAATTTATATATATTATTTTCTATATTTATACTAATATCATTTTTATTACCAAAAGCTAATGCTTGTGTTTGTGCTATATAATTAGATATTAATTTGTTATGATAATTATTTAAATAATTATGAGTAAGTATTGGTGCTATAAAATCACATGGAATAAATTTTGTACCTTGATGTAACATTTGAAAAAATGAATGTTGACTATTAGTACCTATATCACCCCATATAATTGGACTAGTTTGATAACTTATTATTTTACCATTTCTATCTATAGATTTACCATTAGATTCCATATTTAATTGTTGTAAATATTTTGGAAAATACCTCATATAATAATCATAAAGTATTACTGCTTCTGTTTCTGATTTCCAAAAATTATTATACCAAATACTTATTAAAGACATGATAATAGGCATATTATATCTAATAGGGTTATAAAAAAAATGATTATCCATTTTCTCTGCACCTTTTAATAACTTTTGAAAATTATTAAAACCAAGAGATAATGATATTGGCAAACCTATAGACGACCATAAAGAAAAACGACCACCTATCCAATCATATAATGGTAATATATTATCCTTATTTATTCCAAATTTTTGTGCATAATTAATATTAGCTGTTACAGCAATAAAATGTTTTGCTACATTATCATTAAAATTTATATTAAAAGTATTTTCTATAAACCATTCTTTTACACTTTTTGCATTAGAAATAGTTTCTTGAGTAGTAAAAGTTTTAGAAGAAATAATAAATAAACTATTTTCTGGTTTAATTTTTTTTAAAACATCTAGTAATTGATTACTGTCAATATTTGATATAAAATATAATTTTAAATGATTTTTATAAGATTTTAGTGCTTCTGTTACCATTAATGGACCTAAATTAGATCCTCCAATACCTATATTTATAATATTTTTTATTGTATGATTTTGATATCCTTTCCATTTTCCTGAAATTATATCATCAGAAATCTGTTTGATTTTTTTTAAATTAATAATTATATTGTTATATATATTTTCATTATTTAAAAAAGTACTTGTGCTATATTGATTACGTAATGCAATATGTAAAACTGGTTTTTTTTCTGTTATATTAATATCTTCACCATAGAACATAGAATTAATAGCATTATTATAATCAGTTTCTTTAGCTAAATTAATTAAATTTTTAATTGTTTCTTCATTAATTATATTCTTTGAAAAATCAAAAAGAATTTCGTTTTCAAAATTGATAGAAAATTTAGAGAATCTTTTTTTATCTTTTTTAAATAAATCAGTAAGTGTTATTTTTTTCATTTCTTGAAAGTGTTCTGCTAATATTTTCCAAGAAATTGTTTTAGTAGGATTTATGTTTTTCATAAAAAATATTATTTTTTTAATTATACGTTTTATTATGTGAATTAAATAATATTTTAATAAATTTTAATATTTTTATATTTAATAATAACTTAATATAATTAATATATAAATATTTATTTATTTTTAAAATAATATATATTTTAATATATCTTATATATTTTAAAATTTTAATTTAAATAGAATAAATTATAATATGATTCTAAATTACTCCATTATTCCTATAAATAATTTTAATCCCAAAATACATAGAACTATTATTACAATTCACGGATTATTTGGTAATATATGTAGTCTACATTATATTGCTAAAATTTTAAATAAAAAATTAAAATACAAAATTATTGAGATTGATGTAAGAAATCATGGTTTATCTCCTACTAATAATAGTATGGATTATATAATGATGGCTCAAGATATTTTAGATACACTTAAATATATTGGTATTAAAAAAAATATTATTATTATAGGACATTCTATGGGTGGTAAAATTGCTATGATTATGACTAAATTAATTCCTAATTACATAAAAAAAATTATTATTCTTGATATAGCTCCTGTTCATTATTATTTTAATAATAAAAATATTTTTTTTATATTAAATAAAATTAATAAATTAAAAATATTTACTAAAATAAAAGCTTTTGAAATAATGAGTTTTTATATAAAAAAAAAACATATAATTAAATTTCTTTTAAATTCTTTTTCTAATGGTGAATGGAAATTTAATTTACCTATATTAAGTAATGAATATAATACAATATTAAAATGGGAAACAATACCTTCATGGTTAGGAGAATCATTATTTTTAAAAGGAGAAAAATCACTTTATATTAATCATATATATTATGAAAAATTATTTAATCAATTTCCATTAGCTAAAATATATAATATTTCTGCTGGTCATTTTTTACATATTGAAAAAACTAATATAGTCATAAATAAAATATTTAATTTTTGTTTGAAATAAAATTATTTAAGGTAAATAATTCATATGTCTAAAATAGGTATTTTTTTTGGTAGTGATACAGGTCATACAGAAAACGTTGCATTAAAAATTCAAAAAGAATTAGTTAACTTTAATACTAAAATTTTTGATATTTCTAAAAGTAGTAAAAAAGATATTGAAAATTTTCCAATACTTTTATTTGGTATATCAACTTGGTATTATGGTGAAGCTCAATGTGATTGGGATGATTTTTTTCCTACTTTAAGAACAATAAACTTTCAAAATAAAATTGTAGCTTTATTTGGATGTGGTGATCAAGAAGATTATGGAGATTATTTTTGTGATGCAATTAGTTTAATTTATAAAATTATTAAAAAAAATAAAGCAAAAATAATAGGATATTGGCCTACTTTAGGCTATTATTTTGAAAATACTAAAAGTTTAAAAAATAAAGATTTTTTTTTAGGATTAACTATAGATGAAGATAGACAATCTCATTTAACTTCCTTGCGTATTAAACAATGGACTAAACAAATATCTAAAAAATTTTAACTTTTAAAAAATCAATTATATTATTTAATATAATTGATTTTTTATAAATAAATTTAAAATTATATTTTAAATTTATTTTTTAATGATGTTATTTGATTAAAAATTAACATTTTTTCATTAGAATCTTTTGTGTCTAAGCAGAAATAACCTTCTCTTTCAAATTGAAATGATTTATTTTGTTTTTTTTTTAAAATATTTTTTTCAATAAAACCATTATATATTAATAATGATTTTTTATTTATAAAATTAAAAATATTATTAATATTAATATTATCAATATTTTTTTTTGTAAATAAATTATTATATATTCGAAAGATAGCTGGAATAGAATGAGAAATTGATAACCAATGAATAACTCCTTTTACATTTCGATCTTTGTTTAATTTTTTACCTAATGTATTAGAATCATAAGTACAATATACACAAATAATTTTTCCTTTATTATTTTTTAAAATTTTATTAGCTTTTATTACAAAAGAATATCTTAATCGTATTTCTTTTTTTAAGGTCAATTTTTTATTATTTTCTGTATCTTTTTCAATAAAATCTGATTTATTTATATATATTTCTTTAGTAAAAAAAATATCTCTAAAACCCATAATCCTATTATTAGGATGATTAGGAGCAATAATTTGAATTTTTTCTTTTGTCATAGGAAAATTTGTAATAATTATTTTTAAAGGTTTTAATATAGCCATAATTCTATGAGCATTTTTATTTAATTCATCTCTAATACAAGATTCAAGAGATGCCATCTCTATCATATTATTTTGTTTTGTAACACCAATACGATAACAAAATTCTTTTAAAGATGATGCAGTATAACCTCTTTTTCGCAATCCTGAAATAGTTAACATTCTAGGATCATTCCAGTTATTTATAATTTTATTATTTATTAATAAATTCATTTTTCTTTTTGAGAGTATAGAATACTCTATATTTAACCTAGAAAATTCATACTGTTTAGGATGATGATTTATACTTATATGATTAATAATCCAATCATATAATAATCTATTATCTTGAAACTCTAATGTACATAATGAATGTGTAATTTCCTCAAGAGCATCTGCAATACAATGAGCAAAATCATACATAGGATATATACACCATTTATCTCCTGTTTGATGGTGTTGAATAAATTTAATTCGATATAAAACAGGATCTCGCAAAATAATAGTTTTAGATTGCATATTTATTTTTGCTCTTAAAGATGCACTACCTTCTGGAAATTTACCTAATTTCATTTTATTGAATAATTTTAAATTTTCTTTTATACTTCTATTTCGATATGGACTATTTTTGCCAGGGATTAATAAAGTTCCTCTATAATCACGTATTTCTTCTGATGTTAATTCATCAACATATGCCAATCCTTTATTAATTAATTCTATAGCATATTTATATAATTGATCGAAATAGTCTGATGAATATTTAATATTATTTGACCATTGAAAATTTAACCAAATTAAATCTTTTTTTATAGATTCTATATATTTAATATTTTCTTTAACAGGGTTAGTATCATCAATTCTTAAATTACATTTACCATTAAAATCTTTTGCTATTGTAAAATTTAAACATATCGATTTAATATGTCCAATGTGTAAATAACCATTAGGTTCCGGAGGAAATCTTGTATATATCATACCGTATTTTTTATTTTTTAAATCATTATTGATAATTTGATAAATAAAATTATTTTTATAAGTATTATTTTTTTTATACATAAGTTAAATACCATTTTTTTATAATATAGTTCATAAAAAATATTCATTTAAAGTAATAAATTAGTTGACGTTCTAATTTTATATTTACATAATATACTTATATAATTTTAGCTACGTAGCTCAGATGGTTAGAGCACAGCACTCATAACGCTGAGGTCATGGGTTCAATTCCCATCGTAGCTATAAAAATTTTAGCGGAAGTGGCGGAATTGGAAGACGCACCAGATTTAGATTCTGGAATTATTATAATATACGAGTTCAAGTCTCGTCTTCCGCAAATTTTTGTTTTATATATTTTTTGGGGTATAGCCAAGAGGTTAAGGCACCGGTTTTTGATACCGGCATCCCTGGTTCAAATCCAGGTACCCCAGTAATATTTTTTTAAAATAACTCTTATTTATATATATTTTATATATAAAATTAATAATAAATTCTTATGTTAAACAATAAATTATATATTAAAACTTGGGGCTGTCAAATGAATGAATATGATTCATCTAAGATAGCTGATTTGATGGTAAAAGAATTAAATTGTAAACTTACTCAAACTATAAATAATGCTAATATAATTATATTAAATACATGCTCTATTAGAGAAAAAGCACAAGAAAAATTATTTCATCAATTAGGAAGATGGAAAAATTTAAAAAAAATAAATCCTAACATTATTATTGGTGTTGGAGGATGTGTTGCTGTACAAGAAGGTAAAAAAATACTAAATAGAGCTAATCATGTAGATATTATTTTTGGTCCACAAACTTTACATAGAATTCCTATGATGGTTAAAAAAATTCGTATATTTAAAAAATATTTAATTGATATTAGTTTTCCAAAAATAGAAAAATTTAATTATTTTCCATTACCAAAAAAAAAGAATATTAGTGAATTTATTTCTATAATAGAAGGTTGCAATAAATATTGCACGTATTGTATTGTACCACATACAAGAGGAAAAGAAGTTAGTAGACCTTATCAAGATATTATTAAAGAAATAAAAATTTTATCTAAACAAGGAGTTAAAGAAATTCATTTATTAGGACAAAATGTTAATGCTTATAAATATACAGATTTAGAAAATAATGTATGTAATTTTTCCGAATTATTAAGAAAAGTTTCTAAAATTAAAGATATTAAGAGAATTAGATTTACTACCAGTCATCCACAAAATTTTTCTGATGAATTAATTCAAACATATTATAAAATACCTCAATTAGTTAGTTTTGTTCATTTACCTGTACAAAGTGGTTCTAATAAAATTTTATCATTAATGAAAAGAAGATATAATATTATTGAATATAAAAATATTATAAAAAAATTAAGAGTTGTTAGACCTAATATACAAATTAGTTCAGATTTTATTGTAGGTTTTCCTGGAGAAACACAAAATGATTTTTATCAAACTATTTCATTAATATTAGATATTAATTTTGATATGAGTTTTAGTTTTATATATTCTCCTAGACCAGGGACTCCAGCAAGTAAATTAACTGATAACATTAGTGAATATGAAAAAAAACAGAGATTATATATCTTACAATATTATATCAAAAAACAAATAAAAAAAAATAGTAAAAAAATGTTAAATACTATACAAACTATTTTAGTTGAAGGAATATCACCTCAAAATGAACAATTTTTTTTCGGTAGAACAGAAAATAATCGAGTTGTTTTTTTTCTAAATAAATATAATTTTATTGGAAAATTAGTTAATGTAAAAATTACTGCTTTTTATTTATATTCATTACATGGTAAATTTATTTCTTTAAATGACAATTAATATTAATAATTTATATTAATTTAAATAAATAAATAACTTTAAATATTATATATTTATTTGGTAAATAATAAATGAAAAAAATTATATTAAATTATAATAATTATTGTAAAAATAAAAATAATTTACCTTCAAAGAATAATTTATATAATTGGTTGTATATTATTTTTAATAATTATAAAAAAAAATTTGTAATAAATGTTAGTTTTGTAGAAAAGACAATAATTAAAAAACTTAATATTAAATTTTTAAATATTAATAAAACAACTAATGTTTTATGTTTTCCTTATGAAGATTACTTATTTAAAAAATTTTTCTTAGGAGATATTATTTTATGTAAAGATATTATTGAATATGAAGCTTATATATATAATAAAAAAATAGAAGAATATTGGGCACATATGATTATACATTCCAGTTTACATTTATTAAAATTTGATCATTTTAACAAAAATAAAAAAAAAATAATGCAATTAGAAGAAATTAAGTTACTTACTATTCTTGGATATTCTAATCCTTATAAATAATTTTTTATATATAAATTTATATTATATAAAAATAATATGTAAATATTAATTTATATAAAAAAATTTTTTATTATATAAATATAATTTGATATTATTAATAATTATTTTATTTTAAAAAATTAAATATTTATATTTAAAAATTAATAATATTAAATATCTTTATTACATATGTTATTTATTTCAAATAATTTTATTATTTTTATACAAAAAATGACATATTATACTTATAAAAAACAATACTTATTTATTAATAAGTAGTCTAAATAAAATAGATAAGGTATTCATAAATATGAAAAAAGAATATTTACCTGAAGAAATAGAATTGTATGTACAAAAAATATGGGATATAAATAAAACATTTAAGGCTACTGAAGATAAACATAAAAAAAAATTTTATTGTCTTTCTATGTTACCTTATCCTTCAGGAAAATTACATATGGGACATGTACGTAATTATACGATTGGAGATGTGATTGCTAGATATCAACGTATGTTAGGTAAAAATGTTTTACATCCTATAGGTTGGGATGCTTTTGGTTTGCCTGCAGAAACAGCAGCTATGAATAATAATATTAGACCAGACGTATGGACTAATAATAATATTAACTATATGAAAAAACAACTAAAATTATTAGGTTTTAGTTTTGATTGGGATAGAGAAATAACAACTTGTCATTCTGATTATTATCGTTGGGAACAATGGTTTTTTTTAAAATTATATAATCATGGATTAGTTTATAAAAAAATTTCACCTGTAAATTGGTGTCCAATAGATCAAACTGTATTAGCTAATGAACAAGTACATAATAATCGTTGTTGGAGATGTAATAGTAAAGTTATAAAAAAATCTATTTCTCAATGGTTTCTTAAAATTACTAATTATGCTGAAGAATTGTTAAATTCATTAAAAAAATTACATGGTTGGCCACAAAAAGTTAAAACTATGCAAATTAATTGGATAGGTAAAATAGAAGGATTAGAAGTAAATTTTAATATTTTTAATAGTAATGATAAAATTCAAGTTTTTATAAAAAATATTTATTTTTATATAAATATTTGTTTTATAAAAATATTATTTAATCATTCTTTATTTTCAAAAATTTCTTATGTAAATACTAAAATTAATAATTTTATAAAATTATGTAATTTGTCATTACAAATTAATTCTATTGAAGAAAAATCTATTAACAGTGAATTATTTGCTATTGATTCAGTGACAAAAAAAAAAATACCAATATTAATTGTTAATAAAATTTCTAATCATTATGATATTCAAGCTAGTATTGGAATGCCTACACATAATAAACCAGATCTAATATTAGCTAAAAAATATAATATACCTATTATTATAAATAAAAATATAAATTTAACAATTAATAATTTTAATTATAATAAAAATAATATTCAATTATTAATACAATATTTAATTAAACATAATATAATAAAAAAAAAAAATTATTATCGCTTAAAAGATTGGAGTATTTCAAGACAACGTTTATGGGGTACACCTATACCTGTTATTATATTAAATAATAAAAAAATTCTTCCTTTAACAGAAAAAGATTTACCAATATCATTTCCTAGTAGAATATTTAGTAATAATACACAACAAAATTATAATAAAAAAATTAATGATAATTTAAATTGGTTTAAATACAATTTAAATGGCAAAAAAGGAATTAGAGAAATAAATACTTTTGACACTTTTATAGAATCTTCTTGGTATTATGCAAGATATACCTGTCCTAAAAATAATAAAGAAATGTTAAATAAATCTTCAGTAAAATACTGGCTACCAGTTGATCAATATATAGGTGGTATAGAACATGCTACTATGCATTTAATATATTTTAGATTTTTTCATAAATTAATGAGAGATTTTAATTTATTAGAAAATGATGAACCTGTAAAAAATTTATTATGTCAAGGTATGGTATTAGCTGATTCATTTTATTATATAGATCAAAATAATAAATATCATTGGATATCACCTGATAAAGTTATTATAAAAAAAAGAGATAAAAATAATAATATCATTGATGTTGAGGATAATACAGGTAAAAAACTAATATACAATGGTATGATTAAAATGTCTAAATCTAAAAATAATGGTATAGATCCAAAAAATATCATAAAAAAATATGGTGCTGATGTTTTACGTATTTTTATAATGTTTGCTGCTCCTCCTAGTATATCTTTAAAATGGAAAGAATCAGGAATTAAAGGAATGTCTAGATTTTTAAAAAAAATATGGAAATTTATATTTCAACATAATAAATTTAATTGTAATATAGAAAATATAAATAAAAAAGTTTTTTATTCAAAAATAAATTTAAAACAAAAATTGTTACAAGAATATATAAATAAAATAATAATTAAAGTTTCAAATGATATCGAAAAAAAACAAATTTTTAATACAGCAATCTCATCAATAATGTTATTAGTTAATAAAATAATAAAATATAAAATTTCTTCTTTAGAAGATCATATTATTATTCATGATGCATTAATGGTTATAATTAAAATGTTATATCCATTTACACCACATTTTTCTTTTGTATTATGGAAATATATTGGAAATAATAATGATATCGATCACGAAACATGGCCTACAGTTATTAATACTCAACTTGATATGAAAAATTCATTTAATATTGTTGTACAACTTAATGGAAAAAAAAAATATATAATAAATATACCCTATAGTTATAAAAATTCTAAAGATAATATCAAAAAATATATATTTAATCATGATAAAATATCAAAATTTATACTAAATTATAATGTAATTAAAACAATTTATATACCAAATAAAATATTTAATATTGTTACAAAAAAATAAAATATTAATAATATTTTTTGTTATATTTTTTTATTAATGATATTATTAAAATAATTAGAATTATTCAATTTTTAAAATAATAAATAATATTTTTTATGAATCAAATTTTAATAAAAAATATAGATATTGAGATTTATCAAAATAAATATAATTGCTATATATTAGCTGGTAATGAACCTTTTTTTATAAAAAAAACTATTATTACATTACGTAATAAAATGAAAACATTAGGTTTTATAGAATATAATTCTATTATTATAGATAATAATACTGAATGGAATAATATTTTTCATAAGTTTTTAGAAAGAAATATTTTTTATAAAAATGAAATAATAAATTTTATTTTTCTTGATAAAAAAATATTTATTAATTGTAAAAAAAAAATAATTAATCTTTTTAAAATTATTAATATCGATATTATTCTTATTTTAGAAATTCATACAGATATTGCTATTTCTTCTAGTTTTATATTTAAAATCATCAATAATCAATGTATTTTTTTAGGAATATGTAATAAACTAAATAATATTCAATTAATTAATTGGTTATTTATTGAAATTAAAAAATTAAATTTATTATTAAATCATTCTTGTTGTAAATTATTGTGTTATTTATATGAAGATAATTTAACGTTTTTATATCAAACACTTAAGGATATATCTTTATTATATCCTAAAAAAAGTAATATTAATGTAAAATTTATTTTAGATATTACAAATAATTTTTTATTTATAAAATATTATGATTTAATTGATTTAATATTTTTAGAAAAAACACAACATAGTATTAATATAATAAAAAAATTAAAATATGAAGAAATAAGTCCTTATTTAATATTATCTAAAATAGAAAAAAATATTTTTTTACTTTTAATCTTAAAAAGAAATATGAATAAAGATAATTTTTATTATTTATTAAAAAAATCTTTAATACCTAAAAATAGATATTTTATTATAAAAAAAATTTTAAAAAAAATTACTCACAATCAATTATATTTGTCAATTAAATTATTATTAGAAATAGAAATAAATATAAAATCATTTATAATTAATGATTATATAAAAAAATATTTTTGGATAGATTTAGAAAAATTAATTTTGTTATTTTTATAAAAATAATTATTAATTATAAATTTTAGTTTTTTTATTTAAAAAAGGAAATAATTATATAATGACATTAGATTCTAATATTATTCAAAATAATATTAAAAAAACTCAAAAATTTTTTCGAAGAATTATATTATTACTAATAATTATTATATTACTTTTATCTGTTTTATTATTTAATTTATATAATTTACAAATAACAAAATTTAATTTTTATGAAAGAAAAGCTAAAAAAAATTATGTTAAATTATTACCTTTAGAACCTACGAGAGGATTAATTTATGATAGAAACGGAATATTATTAGCTATGAATAAAACTTATTATAAACTAGCTTTTCTACCTTTTCAAAATAAAGATGTTGTAAAAAAAATAATAACGATACGATCTATAATACATATATCTGATAAAAATATTAAGTTTTTTTTAAAAAGATTACAAAAAGATACAATTCATCCAATAATTGTAAAATCAAATTTAACTGATATTGAAGTAGCAAGATTTTTTTTAAATAAATATAAACTTTCAGGTTTTTTTTTACAATCTTATGAAAAAAGATTTTATCCTTATAGTAGAATATGTGCTCATTTTCTTGGATATATGTCAGGAATTAGTGTTGAAGATTTACGTAAATTAATAAAAGAAAAACAAAGAAAAAACTATATTTATAGTCAAAATATCGGTAAATCTGGAGTTGAAAAATATTATGAAAACGTTTTACATGGTATTACTGGATATAAAAAAGTAGAAGTAGATAATAGAAGACATATTATAAGTCAAATTTCTCAAAAAAATCCGTATGCAGGTTATGATATTTTTTTAACTATAGATATTAAATTACAAAGATATATTACATCATTAATACCTCATAATGTGCGTTCTGCTCTTATTGTTTTAAATTCTAAAGATGGTAGTATTTTAGCTATAGTTTCTACACCAAGTTTTAATCCAAATTTATTTTCACGTAAAATTACTTACAACGTTTTAAATCATTTATTAAAAAATAAAAATAAACCATTTATTAATCGTGCTATTCAAGGAATATATCCACCGGCATCAACAGTTAAACCATATATGTCTATAGCTGCTTTGCAATTAGGATTAATAGATGAAAAAACTATTATTTTTGATCCTGGATGGTGGGAAATACCAAAATATCATAAACGTTATAAAGATTGGAAAAAAACAGGACATGGTTATTTAGATCTTATTAAATCATTAGAAGAATCTGCTGATACTTTTTTTTATCAAATAGCTTTTAATATGGGAATTAATAAAATACATCATTGGATGAAAAAATTTGGTTATGGAGAACTTACAGATGTTGATTTAGCTCATGAAAAATTAGGTAATTTACCAACAAAACAATGGAAGTTAAACAATAGACAAGATTCTTGGTATGTAGGAGACACTATATCAGTAGGTATAGGACAGAGTTATTGGTATACAACACCTATACAAATAGCTAAAGCATTAATAATATTAATTAATAATGGAATTGTAAAACAACCTCATATTTTGAAACAGATAAAAATAAATGATAAATATTATCCTTTTAAATCTAAACATTATACTTCAATTAAAAATGTATCTAGTCAATATTGGAAATTAGTAAAAAGAGGAATGTATGGAGTAGCTAATCATAAAAATGGTACTGCCTATAAAAATTTATCATTTGCAAAATATATAATAGCAGCTAAATCTGGTACAGCACAAGTCTATAATTTAAATAATAAAAAAAAATCTAATATTCATGTAATAAAAGATAATTTAAGGGATCATAAACTTATGATAGCTTATACTCCTTATAAAAATCCGCAAATAGCTATTGTAATTATTATTGAAAATAACAAAGATTTAGTAATAGGAGATATTATGAGAAAAATTTTTGATTATATTTTTTCACATGATAAAGATTTTTTAAAAAAATAATATATTTATAAAAATGAAAATATGAAAAATAAAAAATTTTTTAATAATTTTTTTGTTACAAAATTACATATTGATATAATATTATTAATATGTATTATGTTAATTTTATCTTTAAGTATTATAGTTACATGGAGTGCTACTGGAGGAAATGAGTATATATTTCAAAACAAATTAATACAAATATTATTAGGATTTATTATAATGGTAATATTTACTCAAATACCTCCAAAGTATTATGAGAAATATGCATTTATATTATATTTTTTTTGTATTTTTTCATTAATAATTGTGTATATCATAGGACATGTTAGTAAAGGTGCACAAAGATGGTTAGATTTAGGATTTATAAAATTTCAGCCATCAGAAATAATAAAAATAGCCATGCCTTTAGTTTTAGCTAAAATAATAAATAAAAGTATTCATCCTATGTCTCTAAAAACATACTTTCAAATAATGGTTTTAATTATTATTCCTACTATCTTAGTAATTAATGAACCTGATTTAGGAAATGGTGTTTTAATTTTTATTTCTGGATTGTGTATTTTATTCTTATCAGGTTTGTCATGGAAAATTATTATTAATAATTTATTAATAATATTATTATTCATGCCTGTGTTATGGTTTGGATTTATTCATGAATATCAAAAAGAAAGAATTTTAATGTTATTTCATCCTGAAAGTGATCCATTAAATAAAGGATATCATATTATTCAGTCTAAAATAGCTATTGGATCAGGCGGATTGATAGGTAAAGGATGGTTAAATGGCACTCAGAATCAATTAAATTTTTTACCAGAAAAATATACAGATTTTATCTTTGCTGTTTTAGCAGAAGAATTTGGATTTATAGGAGTGGTATTATTAATAATTTTATATACAATATTAATATTTAGAGGAATGACTTTAGCTTTAAAAGCAGAAAATTTTTTTGGAAAAATTATAATTAGTGGTATAATGTCGTCATTATTTTTTTATATTTTTGTTAATATTGGTATGGTTAGTGGTTTATTACCTGTTGTTGGTATACCTTTACCTTTATTTAGTTATGGTGGTTCTTCTCTTATAGTTGTTTTTGCTAGTTTTGGTATTATAATGTCCATTTATACTCATAAAAAAAATTATACCTAAAAAATATACCTAAAAAATATTATTTAAATATAATATATATATTAACAATATTAAATTTTATGGATATTATTAATGAAAAAAATATTCAATTTTAGTCCAGGTCCAGCAATTTTACCTCATCAAGTATTATTAAAAGCACAAAATGAATTAATTAATTGGAATAATTTAAATTTTTCAGTCATGGAAATTAGTCATCGTAGTAAATATTTTATAAATTTAGTTGAAGAATTTGAAAATAATTTACGTATATTAATGAATATACCTAATACATATAAAATATTATTTTTTCAAGGAGGAGCAAGAACACAATTTTCTGCTATTCCAATGAATTTACTTAATTATAATCAAAAAGCTGATTATGTAAATATTGGTTATTGGTCTTATAAAGCAATGGAAGAAGCCAAAAAATATTGTAAACCTAATATTATTCATGTTAGAAAAATAATTAATAATATTTTATATATAAAACCCATTAATGAATGGGTATTAGATAATAAATCAATATATGTTCATTATTGTTCTAATGAAACTATAGAAGGTATAGCTATCAATGAAGATCCTAATCTTAAAAATACAATTGTTGTTGCAGACTTATCTTCTACTATACTTACAAAAAAAATTAATATAGCAAATTATGGGATAATATATGCTAGTACTCAAAAAAATGTTGGTCCGTCTGGATTAACTATTGTAATAATTAGAGATGATTTAATTATTAAAAATAGTTATCGTAAAGAACTACCATCTGTTTTAAATTATAAAATTATTTCTGATAATAATTCAATGTATAATACACCACCAACATTTTCATTATATTTATCTAGTTTAGTTGTCAAATGGTTAAAAAAAAAAGGAGGAATAAAATATATTAGTAAAGTAAATCAAAAAAAAGCAAAATTATTATATTCTACTATAGATAATAGTAAAATATATATAAATAACATATCTATTAAAAATAGATCTCTAACAAATATTGTTTTTAAAATTAATAAAAAAAATATAGAAAATATATTTTTACAAGAAGCAGAAAAACAAGGATTATATTTTCTTAAAGGACATAGTGTCATAGGTGGTATAAGAGCTTCAATATACAATGCTATGCCCCTAGAAGGGGTACAAGCATTAATAAAATTTATGAATAATTTTGAAAAAAAATATACATAAAAATATTAATAACAATATAATTTTCTATAAAAAGAATAATTTATTATGAAAAATATTTTAACTTTAAATCCTATTAATAAAATTAATGGTTGTATTCAATTGCCAGGATCCAAAAGTATTTCTAATAGGGCATTATTATTATCTGCATTATCAAAAGGACACACTAGATTAATTAATTTATTAAATAGTGATGATATTAATTATATGCTTAATGCATTAAAATTATTAGGTATTAAATATTACTTATCTAGTAATAATACTATTTGTGATATTATAGGAAATAATGAATTTTTCAAATGTAATAAAAAATTAACATTGTTTTTAGGAAATGCAGGAACAGTTATAAGACCATTAACTGCTCTTTTATCTTTAAATAAAAATTGTAATATTACATTAACTGGTGAACCCCGTATGTTAGAAAGACCCATTGGACATCTTGTTGAATCTTTACGTATGGGTGGTGCTAAAATAGAATATTTAAATAATAAAAATTATCCTCCTATTCATTTAAAAGGAGGTTTTACTGGAATAAATAATATTGAGATAGATGGATCAATATCTAGTCAATTTTTAACATCATTATTAATGATTAGTCCTTTATTAAAAATAAATACATCAATTTTTATAAAAAATACTTTAGTTTCTAAACCATATATTGATGTAACAATTAAATTAATGAAAATTTTTGGTGTAACTGTATATAATAATAATTATAATAATTTTATTATTAATGGTAACCAAAATTATTTTTCTCCTGGAGAATATATAATTGAAGGAGATGCATCATCTGCTTCTTATTTTTTAGCAGCAGCTGCTATTAAAGGAGGAAAAATTAAATTAATTAATATTAATAAAAAAAGTATCCAAGGAGATATTAAATTTATTGATGTACTAAAATATATGGGCGCAAAAATACATAATGGAAAAAATTATATTTCTTGTTCTCGTAATCAATTAAATTCTATTAATATGGATATGAATCATATTCCTGATGCCGCTATGACTATAGCAGTAACTAGCTTGTTTGCTAATGGTATAACTACTATTAAAAATATTTACAATTGGCGTGTTAAAGAAACTGATCGTATTTCTGCTATGGTTACCGAATTACGTAAAACTGGAGCTTTTATAATAGAAGGTCAAGATTTTATTACTATAATTCCTCCAAAAAATATACAAAGTACTATCATTGAAACTTATAATGATCACAGAATAGCAATGTGTTTTTCGTTATTATCACTATCTAATAAACCAGTAAGTATTATCAATCCTAATTGTATTAGTAAAACATATCCTAATTATTTTGAAGATTTTAAAAAAATTAGTTATTATTAAATAATAATTTAGAACATTTCTTACTCATATAATTAAAAAAATTAAATTACAAATTAATCATTATATGTATAGTTGCAGTTAAATAATATTAATGTTAGATTTAAATAAATATATAAATATATATAATATATTTTAATATTTTTTTCTATAATTCTAATTAACTTCTCATAATATGGATTATATGAGTTTTTTAAAAAAATAATACTTAATAGGATTTAAGTGGATATTTATTTTATATAGTTAAAGTTATCAATATGACTGAATGTTTTGCTCAATTATTTGAAAAATCTTTAAAAAGTAATATTAATATAGGTTCTATAATTACTGGAATTATAATTTCTATTGAAAAAGATATGGTATTGGTAGATGCTGGTTTAAAATCAGAATCTTATATTCCTATAGAACAATTTAAAAATTCTCAAGGTAATATTGAAATTAAAATAGGAGATAAAATAGATGTTGCATTAGATGCTATAGAAGATGGATTTGGAGAAACTATATTATCTAGAGAAAAAGCTAAAAGACATGAATCATGGTTAATATTAGAAAAATCATATAATAATATTAGTAACATTACTGGTATTATTACTGGTAAAGTCAAAGGAGGTTTTACTGTTGATTTAAATGGAATTAGAGCTTTTTTACCTGGTTCTTTAGTCGATATTAGACCAATAAGAGATACTTTTCATTTAGAAGGGAAAGAATTAGATTTTAAAGTTATTAAATTAGATCAGAAACGTAATAACGTAGTTGTTTCTAGAAAAGCAGTAATAGAATCTGAAAATAGTGCTGAAAGAAATCAATTATTAGATAATTTACATGAAGGTATAAAAATTAAAGGATTAGTTAAAAATCTTACTGATTATGGTGCGTTTGTAGATTTAGGTGGAGTTGATGGATTATTGCATATTACTGATATGGCATGGAAAAGAGTAAAACATCCTAGCGAAATTGTTAATATAGGGGAAGAAATTTTTGTAAAAGTATTAAAATTTGATAGAGAAAAAATTAGGGTTTCATTAGGATTAAAACAATTAGGAGAAGATCCTTGGATATCTATTTCTCAACGTTATCCTGAAAATCAAAAAGCATTAGGAAGAGTAACTAATTTAACAGACTATGGATGTTTTGTTGAAATAGAAGAAGGAGTTGAAGGATTAGTACATATATCTGAAATGGATTGGACTAATAAAAATATTCATCCTTCAAAAGTAGTGAATGTTAATGATAAAGTAGAAGTTATGGTATTAGATATTGATGAAGAAAGAAGAAGAATTTCTTTAGGACTAAAACAATGTACTATTAATCCATGGCTAGAGTTTTCAAAAAACCATCATAAAGGAGATAAAGTTAAAGGTAAGATAAAATCTATAACAGATTTTGGTATTTTTATTGGTTTAAGTGGAGGTATTGATGGTTTAGTTCATTTATCTGATTTGTCTTGGATTAATAATGGTGAAGAAGAAGTACATAATTATAAAAAAGGGAACGAAATTACAGCTGTAGTTCTTCAAGTAGACTCTGAAAGAGAAAGAATATCTTTAGGGATTAAACAATTAAAAGATGATCCATTAAATAATTATATTATAGCACAAAAAAAAGGTTATATTATTAATGGTATTATTACTAATGTTGATCCTAAAATAATAACTATAAAATTTTCAGATGGTATATTAGGTAATATAAAATTATCTGATCAAGTAAATTGTAAAATTGAAAATTTTATGAAATATTTTAAGGAAAACAATAGTATTGAAGGTAAAATAATTAATATTGATAGAAAAAATAGATTAGTAAATCTTACTTTAAAAATTAAAGAAGTAGAAAAAAAAATTTTTAAGAAAAATAAAAAAGAATCATCTTTTGATAATGCTATGACAGAAGCTTTTAAAGCGGCAAAATGCGAATAAAATTTTATTTTAATAAAAAACTATATCAAAAATTTTTAATATAAAAATGGTGTATATTAATGAATAACTCTGAATTAATTAA
This sequence comes from Enterobacteriaceae endosymbiont of Plateumaris braccata, assembly GCF_012563325.1. NCBI lineage: Bacteria > Pseudomonadati > Pseudomonadota > Gammaproteobacteria > Enterobacterales > Enterobacteriaceae > Enterobacteriaceae endosymbiont of Plateumaris braccata. The sequence goes on along the minus strand of NZ_CP046232.1, from coordinate 320,059 downwards.
TAAATTAATATCAGAAAACAAAAATAATAAAATTCCGACTAATATTATTAAAAATGTAGTAAGAGAAATATTATATTATATGAATATAAATCTTTCTCAAGGACATAAAATAGAAATTAGAGGTTTTGGAAGTTTTTCTTTATATTATAAAGCTTCAAGAATATGTCTACATCCTAAAACTGGTAATGTATTAAAATTAAAATCTCAATATATCACATATTTTAAACCAGGAAAACAATTAGAGATAAAATAAATATTAAATAAATTTATAATATATATTATTTTATAATACATAATGAATTATATAATTATACCCGTAACAGATTTTTATCAGAATTGTTGTATAATATGGTGTCCTATTACTTTACATGCAGCAGTAATTGATCCTGGTGGAGAACACTATAAAATTATAGATAATATTATTAAATATAATTTATCTTTAAAAAAAATATTAATAACTCATGGACATTTAGATCATATTGGTTCTGCATATATATTATCTAATATATATAAAATACCTATTTTAGGACCTCATAAAAAAGATGATTTTTGGATAAAAAATATTGAATTTCAAAAAAATATTTTTCAATTACCTAATTGTGTTTTTAAAAATAATCAATGGTTAAAAAATAACGATCAAATTACAATAGGTAATATCTTACTAACTGTATATCATTGTCCAGGTCATACTCCTGGACATATAGTATTTTTTAATAGATCAAATAATATTTTATTATCAGGAGATATAATTTTTAAAAAAAGTATTGGTAGAACTGATTTTCCATTAAGTAATTATAATATTTTATTATACTCGATAAAAAATAAAATAATAACATTAGGCAATAATGTTATTATTATTCCGGGACACGGATCTATAACTACTATAGGATCTGAAATATCAAATAATCCTTTTTTAAAATAAAATTTTTATTTTTAATGAAATAAATAAAATAAAATACTAACTAACTATCTATCTATCTATTAATAATATTTAGATAGTTAATTAATATTTATAAATTTTTTAAAAATAAAAAATTAATTACTTTAATTAAAAATGATATGTTAATCCACAACCTACCATATCATCATGTGGTATATAAGTACTTACTACATAATCTGTAAGATTTAAAAAATTAATTTTATAGCCTACATAAGCTAAGAAATTTTTACCTAAAGAATATGTAGTGCCAATAGTTAAATATTTAGCTAAATCAATTCTTCCAGCAGGATAATCAATTCCAGCAGGTATATTATACCCTTGCGATTGTAAATAAGATATTGAAGCTTTTACATTATCATTAAAAGTGTATTGACCTAAAATTTCTAAGCTTTTAGTTTGATTAGCTAATAAAATATTATTATTAGCAATATATTTCATTGAATGATTAGTTTCACTAAAAACTGTTGATAAATAAATATTTTCTTTATTATATTTTATACCTAATGCATAAGCATTAGCATTATCATTAGATATTTTTTTATCATCAGGTTCAATTTTAATCTTTTTATTTTTCTCATCTTTATCAAGAAAAAATTTATGAAATAATGATTTATTATGAATACTAGGAGTTCTATAAGAAGAAAAATAAGATCCAATAATATTGATTCCAAAACCTAAATTATATTCAATTGATGATCCCCATCCTTCACCATTTTGTTCTATTTTTTTAGAAAAATCATTATTTCCTTGATATTGTAAAGCAACATTTAATCCATTTACTAATCCAAAAAAATTTTTATTTCTATATGTTATTAAATTATTTGCTCTACCAAACATAAAATTATCATTAAAATAATATATTCCATCATTTAAAACAGGAAATTTATTTATATATGAAATAGTATCGTATAATATACCATAATTTCTACCATAACTTATAGTTGTATTATAGTATTGCAAACCTAAAAATCCTAAATGTATTATAGGATAATTAGTTTGAGATTCAGTTTTATTTATTTTTATAGTATATTCAAACTGTCCAAATGCTTTCAAATCACTATTAATTTTTGTTGTGCCTTTTAAACCTAAATCAAAATTATATTGTCTATTATGTTTAACTGGTTTATTATTTTTTTTAGCAAAAACATCATAAACGTTTAAATTACCATATAAATCTAATGTATGATCTTTTTTATCATAAATTTCATTAGCATATACAGTATTAAATAATAATAAAAATGGTATTAATAATTTCAATATATTAAATTTCATAATTATCCTCAATAATACATTATTTATAATATTTTTAATTATTTATATATAATATTACTTTATTTTTTTATTTCAGAAAACTAATTTTAACATTATTTATAATTCTTTCAATTAAAACTTAGCATTATATGGAGTTCTTGGAAAAGGAATAACATCTTTAATATTACACGATCCTGTAATATATGCTATAAACCTTTCAAAACCCAAACCAAAACCAGAATGTATAACAGTTCCGTATTTTCTTAAATCACGATACCACCAATAATCTTTCTTATTTAATTTTAATTCATTAATTCTATTATCTAATATATTAATTCTATGTTCTCGTTGAGAACCACCTATAATCTCTCCTATATCTGGAAATAAAACATCCATAGAAGAAACTGTTTTTTTATCTTTATTAAGATACATATAAAAAGCTTTTATTTCTTTTGGATAATTATATACAATTACTGGTGCATCAAAATAATCATTAGTTAAATATTTTTCATGTTCTATAGATAAATCTTTACCCCATAAAATTTGATTATTAAATTTTTTTTTATTTCTTATTAAAATATTAATAGCATTAGTATAATCAATAATTATAAATTTATTTTTAATAATTTTATTGATTTTATCAAATAAATTAATGTTATTTTTTTTTGATAAAAAATTAATTTCATCTATATGATTATTTAAAATTTTTTTACATAAATATTTTAATAATTTTTCTGCTAAACGCATAATAATTTTTAAATTTGCAAATGACATTTCTATTTCTAACATCCAAAATTCAGCTAAATGACGATTAGTATTAGAATTTTCTGCCCGAAAAGTAGGGCCAAAAGTATATACTTTAGACATAGAACACGCATATGATTCTAGATTTAATTGTCCAGATACAGTTAAAAAAGCTTCTTTACCAAAGAAATCATTTTTAAAATCTATTTTTTTTTCTTTATTTAAAGATAAATTTTTAGAATTAAGAGTAGAAACTCTAAACATTTTTCCTGAACCTTCAGTATCTAAAGTAGTAATCAATGGAGTATTTATCCAAAAAAAATTATTTTTATGAAAAAAATTATGAATATATAAAAATATATTATGTTTTATTCTGGTAATGCTGCTGATTAATTTAGTACGTGAACGTAAATGAGATACTTCTCTTAAATATTCTAAACTATGTTTTTTAGGTGAAATAGGATATTTCTCAGGATTTTTAACCCATCCTAATATTTTTATCTGTGAAGCACATATTTCATATTTTTGTAATTTTTTAGGAGATTTTAATAATTTTCCTGTAACTGTTAAAGAACAACCACTGGTTACTAATAATATTTCTTTTTTATAATTATCTAATGATGAATATGCTATTATTTGAATATCATTAATATTTGAACCATCATATAAACTAATAAAAGCTATTCCTGCTTTAGAAATTCTTTTTGTACGAACCCATCCACTTATAGTTATTTCACTATTAATTTTAATTTTATCTTTTATTAATTGAGAGATACTAGAAACTAAAATCATAATTTTTCTCTTTATTTAAATATTTTTTTATAAGACTAAAATCTATAAAAATTAAATTTTAAAATATTACAAATATTTATTATATTATTTTTTCTTTTTTCAAATAATAAAAAAAGAATTATTTTCTATTAAAAATAATTTTTAAAATTAATTTAATATTATTTATTTAGTTTTTTAAAATGGAGAAATAATTTTTAATTAAAAATTAAAAATATTATAGTAATATAAAAATATAAATATAAATAAATTTAATGTTAATTGAATATTAAATTTAAATAATAAATCTTTATAAAAATTTACTATTTAATAATAAATTTAATTTTACTCAGAACAAATATTCTTTTATTTCTAAAAAAATATAATAAATATTATTCAATATTCTTTTTCTTATAAAAAAAGATAAAAAATGATATTAATCGTTTTCTATATATTTTTTACTTATTTTATTAACTACTTCAATACCTAAATTTCTAAAATTTTCTGCTTGAGAAATAATATTACCTTTTCCTGTAAATAATTTTTTTTTTACTGAATTATAATTATCTTGTAATTTATTTAAACTTTTTTCAATATTATATATATCGTCTATAAAAAGTCTAATTTTATCATATAATTTTGCAGCTTTATTAGCTATAATTAAAGAGTTTTTATTTTGTTTGTCAAAACGCCATAAATTACTAATAGTTCTAAGAGTAACCATTAATGTTGTTGGACTAACTAACATAATATTTTGTTTTAATGCTTCATTTAGTAATGAAGGTTTATAACCTATAGCTATTAAAAATGCAGGTTCTATAGGAATGAACATAATAATATAATCTAATGATTTCATATTAGGTAAATTTTGATAATTTTTACTACTTAATAAACGCAAATGATTTCTAATAGCTAAAATATGTTCATCTAAAGCTTTATTTTTCATTTTATTATCATCAGAATTAAAATAACGTTCATAAGCTACTAAAGTCATTTTAGAATCAATTATTATATTTTTATTATGAGGTAATTTTATTATTATATCGGGTTGTATTTTTTTTTGTTTATCTTTTAATCTAATAATTTTTTGAATTTCATATTCATGTCCTTTTCTTAATCCTGATGATTCTAATATTTTATTTAAAATTAGTTCACCCCAATTTCCTTGAATTTTATTATTCCCTTTTAAAGCATTTGTTAAATTAATTGCTTCTTGAGAAAGATGATTATTTAATTTTTGTAAAGTACGTAATTCATAAGTTAATATATTTCTTTCAGAAGATTCTTGATTTAAATTATTTTGAAGTTGATTTTTAAAATCATTTAATTCATTTTTTAGTGGATTAATTATATTTTTTATATTTTTATTATTATTTTCATTAATACGTTTTTCATTGTTTTCAAATATTTTATTAGCTAAATTTATAAATTCAGAATTTAAATATTTTTTATTTTTCGTTATTAATATATCTTTTTTTTCAGAATAAATAATTGAGTCTTGTAATTGAGTTTTAACTTTACTTATTTCAGATTTTAAATCAGATATAATTTCTAATTGATTTAAAATTTGTATTTTTAAATCATTATTTTCTAATTTTAAAAATTTTAAGTTATTATTTTTTTCTATTGTAAGAACTAATTGAATTTCTAATTTTTTTAAATTATTATTTAAATAATCTTTTAAATGTAAATTTTTTTTTAATTTAATATGTAATTTGATATTTTCTTTTATTTTGTGTTCTAAAGTTTTTTCAGTAATTTTAATTTTTAAGTTTAATTTATTAACTTTTTTTATATATAAAAATATAAAACTAAAAAGTAATACAAATTCTAAAAATATAAATATATTATAATATAACATATAATCTTATTTCATATAATAAATAAATAATAATTATTTTATAATAAATGAAATAAATATTTTTTTAAAATAATTAAAATATTTTATTTGACTTTTGATATAAATATGAATAAATTATTTAATAGTTAATAGGCTTGTAGCTCAGATGGTTTAGAGCACACCCCTGATAAGGGTGAGGTCGGTGGTTCAAATCCACTCAAGCCTAAAAAAGGGGCTATAGCTCAGATGGTAGAGCATCTGCTTTGCACGCAGAGGGTCAGCGGTTCGATCCCGCTTAGCTCCAATAAGTTTATCAATGTTTCATAAAAAGAAAATATATCATATTTTTTTTTAAAAAATTGAAATGTTTTTCATTTATCATATTTAAATTATTTTCATTAATTAATTTAGTTTGTTTAATTAACCATTGATTCCATGCTTCTTGAGATATTTGATTAAAAATAATTTCACCTATGTATTCAGGATATATATGATAATCTAATCCTTTCATTTCGCATTGGTAAAATATACAAAAAATTTTTCTAGACATATAAAATATTTCCAAATATGGGATTTTATTATTTTATTTAATATAATTTAAATTATTTAATTAAATTTAAAAAAAAATTTACTATATAATATATAAATATAACAAAAATCATTAAAATGAAAAATAATATTAAAAGTTTTATTTGTCGTTATAGAAAATTAAGTCAATTACAAAAAAAAATATTAGAAAAATATTCATGTATATTTAATATTAAATTTCAAACAATTCCTATAAATTTTCATTTAATATTTCATAATAATTTACCTGTTATAATTGATATTGGTTTTGGAACAGGAGAATTACTTATTAATATTGCTATGAATAATCCTCAATACAATTTTATTGGTATTGAAGTATATATACCAGGAATAATTCATTGTTTGAAAAACATTAGTATAAATAAAATAAAAAATTTAAAATTAATTAATTATAATGCTGTAGATGTTTTACAAAAAATGATTCCTCATAACTTAATAAAATTAATTCAAATATATTTTCCTGATCCTTGGCCAAAACTAAAACATAAAAAAAGGAGATTATTAAATAATCATTTTCTAAAACAAATATTTTTGTTATTACAAAATAAAGGAATATTATATATTAATACAGATGATACACAATATAAAGACAACATAATAATTAATATTAATAATATTAATTATAATAATTATATTATTCCATCAAATAAATTTAAAAAAATATATAAAAATTTTCATAATTTGCTGTCAACTAAATTTTCGAATAAAGCAAAAAAAAAAAATAGACAAATATGGATTTTAGAATATACAAAAATTAGTTAATTTAACTAAATAAAGATTTCCAATAAATTATTTAAAAATAAATAACCTTTTTTAGTAATTATTAAATAATTTTTATTATGTTTCATATATCCTAATTTTATTGATTTTTCTATATTAGAATTGATAGAATTTATTTTTATTCCTGTAGTTAAAGTAAAATCTTTTTTAGAAATTTTTTCAAATAAACGAAATCTATTTAAAAAAAATTCTAATATTTTATCACAATCTTTAACTTTTTTATGAGTAAATAAATAATTGCCATCCATATATTTTATAATATTATTATTTTTAATAGTACGAATAATACTACCATCATTCATAGTAAATTTTCCATGAGCAGAACAACCTATACCAATATAATCTCCAAAATTCCAATAATTTAAATTATGTTTACATTTAAAAATATCTTCTTTTACAAAAGAAGATATTTCATAATTTATATATCCATATTCTTTTAAAATTTTTTTTCCTTCTTTAAAAATTTTCCATAAAGTATTAAATTTTGGTAAATTTATTGGTTTATATTTATTAAAAATTGTATTTGGTTCTATTGTAAGTTGATACCATGATATATGCTTAGGATTAAATAATAATGTTTGGTATAAATCATTTTTTGCTTCTTTTAAAGATTGTCCTGGTATACCATACATTAAATCTATATTAAAATTTATAAAACCATTATCAATTACTGTGTTAATAGAATTAATGGCATCTTGAGCGGAATGAATTCTTCCTAACAATTTTAAACTAATATCATGAAAACTTTGAACACCTATAGAAACACGATTAATGCCACTTTTTTTATATTCTAAAATATTTTTTTTATTAATAGATGAAGGATTTGTTTCTATAGTAATTTCAGCTGATTTTTTTATATATACTTTTTTATTTATTTCATTTAATAAATAATCAATTAATTTTCCATTTATTAAACTAGGTGTTCCTCCACCAAAAAAGATACTTTTAATATAAATATATTTTTCTTTTAAAAAAAACAAATCATTTTCTAAATCAAATAATAAATTATTTATATATTTTTTTTTTATATTTTCACTAGAATTATTATTAGAAATAATCAAAGAATAAAAATCACAATAAGGACATTTTTTTAAACACCAAGGAATATGAATATATAAACTATAATATTTTTTTTTCATATGTTATAAATTATATTGTTGACCAAAATGAAGGAAACATATCTTGACCTAGATAATATAATAAATATAAAAAAATACTGAGTATAAAAGGTGACATATCAATATTATAAATAGGTGAAATAAATTTTTTTATAGGTTCTAGAAATTGATCTGTTAATTCATTTAATACAATATCAAAATCATTGTAATTTCTATTAAACCAACTAAATATAGAACGTATTGTAACTAACCAAAATAACAAATATCCAAAAGATTTTAATAAAGCTATAAAACCTATAATAATATACATTATAAATGATATACAAGGTGGATAATCTTTTTGAAAATATCTTAACAGAGGATATTTTATTATACATACAATTATTAATATAATAAATGATGATAATTCAAAATTTTTTATATCAGGAATAAATAGTTTTATTGGTTTAATAATAGGTTGTGATATTATATTAATAAATTGTGTGAAATAATTATAAGTATTACTTATAACTAAAAAAATCCAGACTCTCAATAATAATATAATAATAGTAATTTCACATATACTCTTAGCTAAAAACATTAATGTTAACATAGATTCCTCAAAATAATGAATATTTATATTAATAAAATTATATTATAGAATTATGTTACTAAACAATAATATTGCTTATAAATATTCATATTTAGTAATATATTTTTAAATAAAATATTAATCAAATATAATTTTATTTTTTTATTTTATTAGTAGAATTTATTATTTAATTGTATTTAATAACAAATATTATTAATAATATTTGTTATTATTTTCAAACCAACTTTGAAGAATAACTGATGCTGATACAGAATTTACGTCATTTTTTTTTAACATTTTCCATCCTCCAGTTGTAAATAAAATGTTTTTAGCTTCAATAGTACTTAAACGTTCGTCATGTAATTCTACATCTATATTAAATTTATTTTTGATTAAATATGCAAATTTTTTAGTTAATATTGTAGTATTTTGTTCACTACCATTCATATTTAATGGTAATCCTACTATTATTTTTTTAGGTTTCCAATATTTTATTATTTTTTTAAATTTATTCCAATTAGGTTTACCTTTTTTATTATTTTTTATTTTTTTTAATGTATGTGCTATACCAATAATAGTATGTCCAATCGCTACACCTATGTTTTTAGTTCCGTAATCAAAAGCTAACAAAGTTATATTTTTTCTATTTAAAAACATATTTTAATAATTTTTAATTTTAAATTATCTAATTTAATTATTATATAAATATTTATTAAAATTATTAATAAGAATAATATATTTGTTAAAAAAATTTAATAAAATTCTTTTTCTTAAATATATTATTTTTTAAAATTTTATAAATTAAATATATTGCTTTCTATATATTTTATCAGTCATAATGTATTATTATGTCATGATAATTTTATAAATAATAAACATTATAAATATTATAATATCACATAGGTCCTCTCAAAGCTATTTTAAAGTTTGTTGAAGGTTATTTTAATTTTTTAATTAGAGGCTCTGGTCTAATAATGCAGAACCAAAGAATCCGTATTCGTCTGAAAGCTTTTGATCATCGTTTAATAGACCAATCAACTACTGAAATTGTTGAAACTGCTAAACGTACTGGTGCACAGGTACGTGGTCCTATACCTTTACCTACACAAAAAGAACGTTTTACAATTTTAATTTCTCCTCATGTTAATAAAGACGCTCGTGATCAATATGAAATTCGAACTCATAAACGTTTAGTTGATATTATACAGCCTACAGAAAAAACTGTAGATGCATTAATGCGTTTAGATTTAGCAGCTGGTGTAGATGTACAAATTAGCTTAGGTTAATTAATACTATTTTAAATATTATGTAAGGTTATATAATCATGATTAATTTAATTGGTAAAAAATTAGGTATGACTCGTATTTTTACTGAAGATGGAATATCTATTCCTATAACAGTAATAAAATTTGAATCTATTAGTGTTACACAAATAAAAACTGTTATAAATGATGGTTATAATGCTATTCAAATGACAACTGGTACAAAAAAAGTTAGTCATATAAATAAAGCTGAAGCAGGTCATTTTGCTAAAGCAAAAACTTCAGCTGGATATATATTATGGGAACATCGTTTTTTTTCTAATAATCAAAATACATTTTATATAGGTCAAAATATAACAATTGAAGTTTTTAATAAAATAAAAAAAGTAGATATAACTGGTATCTCTAAAGGAAAAGGTTTTTCAGGAACTGTTAAAAGATGGAATTTTAAAACTCAAGATGCCAGTCACGGTAATTCATTGTCTCATAGAGTACCTGGATCTATTGGACAAAATCAAACTCCAGGAAAAGTTTTTAAAGGTAAGAAAATGGCTGGTCAATTAGGAAATCAAAAAGTTACAATCCAAAATTTGGATATAATTAAATTAAATATAAAAAAAAATTTATTATTAATTAAAGGAGCTATTCCTGGATTTTCTGGAAGTAATGTTATTGTTAAACCTGCTATTAAAACTTATCTTAAAAGTTAAAAATTTAACTTTCAGGAATAAAAATGGAAATTATAACAAAAGATACAAAAAATACAGTAATATTATCAGATAATATTTTTAATAAACATTATAATAGATCTTTAATACATCAGGTATTAGAATCTTATAGAACAATTGGTAGACAAGGAACTAAAGCACAAAAAACAAGAGGGGAAGTTAAAGGATCTGGGAAAAAACCATGGAGACAAAAAGGTACAGGAAAAGCTAGAGCAGGTTCAGCTCAAAGTCCTATTTGGCGTTCTGGTGGTGTAACTTTTGCAGCTAAAAATAAAATATATTACAAAAAAATTAATAGAAAAATGTATCGTAATGCATTAAAAAGTATTTTTTCAGAACTTATTAGAAAAGATAGAATAATTTTGTTAAGTGATTTTATTATAGAAAAACCTAAAACTAAAATCTTAGTAGATAAATTAAAAAATTTTATTTTTAAAAAAGCAACTATTATTACTGTTTCTATAGATAATAATTTATTTTTAGCATCTCGTAATCTATATTATATACAAATAAAAAATTCAATGAATATTGATCCAGTTAGTTTAATTAATAATGATAAAGTTATTATTACTATAAACGCAATTAAACATATAGAGGAAATATTAACATGATTTTAACAGAAAATTCTTTTAAAATTTTAGAATCTCCTCATGTATCTGAAAAATCTTCTTTAGCAATAGAAAAAAGAAATACTTTTACTATTAAAGTATTAAAAAAAGCGACTAAAAAAGATATTAAAACAGCCATTCAAAAAATTTTTAATATTAAAGTTAAAAATATAAATACTTTAATAGTAAAAGGAAAAACAAAAAAAAATAAAAATTATAAATATCATCGTAATAATTGGAAAAAAGCATATATTTCTTTACAAAAAGGTCAAAATATAGATTTTAATATAAATAAAAATTAATATAATAAAAAGTGTAAATATGACAATTATTAAGTGTAAACCTACATCTCCTGGTAGAAGACATATGATTAAAGTAGTTAATCCATTTTTGTATAAAGGAAAACCACTTAAATCTAAAATTGAAAAAAAAAATAAATCTGGTGGGCGTAATAATCATGGACATATAACAACTAGACATATTGGAGGTGGACATAAAAGATTATATCGTATTATAGATTTTAAAAGAAATAAAGATTCTGTTTCAGGAATTGTTGAACGTATTGAATATGATCCTAATCGTTCTGCAAATATTGCATTAATTAAATATAAAGATGGAGAAAAACGTTATATAATATCACCTAAAAATTTGAAAATAGGGGATATTATTCAATCAGGAACTAATGTAGATATAAAAATAGGTAATTCATTACCAATGAATAATATTCCCATAGGATCTATTATACATAATATAGAAATGAGACCAGGAAAGGGAGGACAAATAGCTCGAGCTGCTGGAACATATGTACAATTAATAGCTAAAGAAGGTTTTTATGTTACTTTACGTTTAAGATCTGGAGAAATAAGAAAAATTTCATCTAATTGTAGAGCAACATTAGGAGAAATTGGAAATAATGAACACATGTTAAAATCTTTAGGAAAAGCTGGAGTTAAAAGATGGATGGGAATTAGACCTACTGTAAGAGGTACTGCAATGAATCCTATAGATCATCCACATGGTGGAGGAGAAGGTAAAAATTTTGGTAAACATCCGGTAACTCCATGGGGAGTCCAAACTAAAGGTAAAAAAACCAGAAAAAATAAACGAACAAATAAATATATTATTCGTAATCGTAGTAATAAATAATAAAAAAGGTAATTTTATATGTCTCGTTCTTTAAAAAAAGGTCCTTTTATCGATTATCATTTATTTAAAAAAGTAGAAAAAGCAATAGAACAAAGTTCTAAAAAACCATTAAAAACCTGGTCAAGAAGATCTACTATATTTCCTAATATGATTGGTTTAACAATAGCTGTCCATAATGGACGTCAACATATTCCGGTTTTTATTTCAGATGAAATGGTAGGACATAAATTAGGTGAATTTTCTCCAACTCGTACTTATAGAGGACACAGTGCTGATAAAAAAATTAAAAAAACAATAAAAAAATAAATATTTAATTTTATTAAAGGATAAAAATGGAAGTTTTAGCAAAACATCTATATTCACGATCTTCTGCTCGAAAACTAAGATTAATTGCTAATCTTATAAGAGGAAAACAAATATCAAAAGCTTTAGATATTTTAAATTTTTCTAATAAAAAAGCATCTATTCTTATTAAAAAAGTATTAAATTCTGCTATATCTAACGCAGAAAATAATAATGGTATGGATATTGATAATTTAAAAATATCAAAAATTTTTATAGATATAGGATCTAATATGAAACGTATTATGCCTCGTGCTAAAGGACGTTCAGATCGTATTTTTAAATATACAAGTCATATAACTATAATTGTATCTGATGATAATATTAATTAATTAAGATAAGGAAATATAAATAATGGGTCAAAAAACACATCCTAATGGTTTAAGATTAGGAATTATTCAAACATGGAATTCTACTTGGTTTGCTAATACAAAAGACTTTGCAAATAATTTGTATAGTGATTTTAAAGTAAGAAAATTTTTAAATAAAAAATTAATAAAAGCATCAGTCTCTCGTATTACAATTGAAAGACCTTCTAAAAGTATTAGAGTAACAATACATACATCTAGACCAGGTATAGTCATAGGTAAAAAGGGTGAAGATGTAGAAAAACTTAGAAAAATGATTTTTAAAATTTCTGGAGTACCTACACAAGTTAATATTACTGAAATCCGTAAACCAGAATTAGAAGCTAAATTAGTTGCTGATAATATTTCGATACAATTAGAAAAAAGGGTTATGTTTAGAAGAGTTATAAAAAGAGCCGTACAAAATTCAATGAGATTAGGAGCATTAGGAGTTAAAGTAGAAGTTAGCGGACGTTTAGGAGGAACTGAAATAGCTCGTACAGAATGGTATAGAGAAGGTCGTGTACCATTACATACCTTACGTGCTAACATTGATTATAGCTTAGCAGAAGCTAATACTACTTATGGAATAATTGGAATTAAAGTCTGGATTTTCAAAGGAGAAATATTAGGTAATATTATTGATTATAATCAAAAATTAAATAAGATAATTTTAAATTCTAAAAAACAACGTACTAGAGGAAGAAAATAAAAGAGGATTTTATATGTTACAACCAAAACGTACAAAATTCAGGAAAATGCATAAGGGTAGAAATAAGGGAATTGTTGTAGGAATGAATATTGATTTTGGCTCTTATGCATTAAAAGCAGTTCATAGAGGAAGAATTACTGCAAGACAAATAGAATCAGCAAGGAGAGCTATTAGTAGATCTATGAAAAGACAAGGTAAAATTTGGATTAGAATTTTCCCTGATAAACCCATAACAGAAAAGCCATTAGAAGTTCGTATGGGAAAAGGTAAAGGTAATGTAGAATATTGGGTAGCATTAGTACAACCTGGAAGAATATTATATGAAATAGATGGTATATCAGAAAAATTAGCTCAAAAAGCCTTTAAATTAGGATCGGCAAAATTACCAGTAAAAACAATTTTTTTAAATAAAAAAAATATAATACAAATATTATGAATACAAATGAATTATTAAAAAAAAATCATAAAGAATTAAATAAAGAATTACTTAGTTTATTTAAAGAACAATTTAATTTAAAAATACAATTAAAATCAGGAAATCTTAAGCAAACTCATTTGTTAAAACAGTCTAAAAAAAATATAGCTAAAATTAAAACAATTTTATCACAAAAAAAAGAGATTATGAATAATGCAAAACAAAAAAAAAATTTTAAAAGGAAAAGTTACAAGTAACAAGATGAATAAAACTATTGTAGTACATATTAATAGATTTATAAAACATCCAATTTACGGAAAATTTATAAAAAAAACAACAAAACTACATGTTCATGATGAAAAAAATACATGTAATATAGGTGATTTTATTGAAATAAAAGAATGCAGACCATTGTCAAAAACTAAATCTTGGATTTTAGTAAATATTCTTAAAAAAGTAATAGTTTAAAATGTATTTTTTCATAAATTTTAATCAATTAATATTAATTATTAATTATTAATTTTTCACAAAAAATTTATTATTCACTAAAAAGATAATTATGATACAGGAACATACTATATTAAATGTTGCAGATAATTCTGGAGCTCGTAGAGTAATGTGTATTAAAGTATTAGGAGGTTCACGCCGTCGTTATGCTAATATTGGGGATATAATTAAAATAACTATAAAAGAAGCTATACCAAAAGGTAAAGTCAAAAAAGGTGATGTATTAAAAGCTGTTATAGTAAGAACTAAAAGAGGAATACGTCGTTTAGACGGTTCAGTTATCCGTTTTGATAATAATGCATGTGTATTATTGAATGATACTAATGAACAATTAATAGGAACAAGAGTTTTTGGTCCTGTTACCAGAGAATTAAGAAATGAAAAATTTATGAAAATCATTTCATTAGCTCCAGAAGTAATTTAAATAGGATGGTAGAAAATTATGGCATCTAAATTACATTGTAATGATGAAGTTATTATTTTAACAGGTAAAGATAAAGGTAAAAAAGGCAAAATAAAATATTTTTTAAATTCTACATTAGTTATTATAGAAGGACTAAATTTAATAAAAAAACACATTAAACCTAATCCTTCTAACTCTAATTCAGGTGGAATAATAGAAAAAGAAAATTTTATTCATATTTCTAATATAGCTATATTTAATACTCAAACTAAAAAACCTGATCGTATAGGTTTTAAATTTATAAAAGGTAAAAAATTACGTTTTTTTAAATCTAATAATAAAATTATTTAATAAATAGGTAATATGTTATGTCAAAATTATATAATTACTATAAAAATAAAATAGTAAAAAATTTAATATATAGTTTTAAATACTACTCTATTATGCAAGTTCCTCGTATAAGTAAAATTACTTTAAATATGGGTGTAGGAAAAGTTATTTCTAATAAAAAACATTTAGAAAATGCCATAAATGATTTAACCGTAATTAGTGGGCAAAAACCTTTGATTACTAAAGTTCATAAATCAATAGCAGGATTTAAAATTAGACAAGGTTATCCTATAGGATGCAAAGTTACTTTGCGTAGTAAAAGAATGTGGTATTTTTTTGAACGTTTATTATTTATTGCAATACCTAGAATAAGAGATTTCAGAGGATTATCTAAAAAATCTTTTGATGGATATGGTAATTATAATATAGGAATTAAAGAACAAATAATTTTTCCTGAAATTAATTTTGATAAAATTGATTATATTCGTGGATTAGATATTTCTATCTCTACTACAGCTAATTCTAATAAAGAAGGCTATGCTTTACTTCATGAATTAAATTTTCCATTTCGTAACTAAGGATTTTATTGTGGCTAAAGAATCTATAAAAGCTCGTGAAATTAAAAGAATAAAATTAGCAAAAAAATTTTTTATAAAAAGACAAAAATTAAAAAAATTAATATCTAGTTTAAATGTATCAGATAAAGTTCGTTGGGATGCAATTTTTAAATTACAATCTCTTCCAAGAGATTCTAGTCTTTCTAGACAAAGAAATAGATGTAAACAAACAGGTAGACCTCATGCTTTTTTAAGAAAATTTGGTTTAAGTAGAATTAAAGTACGTGAATCTGCAATGAAAGGAGAAATTCCTGGATTAAAAAAAGCTAGTTGGTGATGAATAATATAAATATATTATAGGATATAAAATATGTGTATACAAAATCCTATTGCTGATATGTTAACAAGAATTCGCAATGGTCAATTATCAAAAAAAATAAAAATTATAATGCAATATTCAAAAATTAAACAATCAATTGCAAATATTTTAAAAAATGAAGGATATATTAAAAATTTTAAAGTTATTAAAAATAATATATCTCAATTAGAAATTTACTTAAAATATTTTAGAGGTAAAGCTGTAATAGAAAATATTAAATGTGTAAGTCGCCCTGGATTAAGAATTTATCAAAGAAAAAAAAATTTACCTAAAGTTATGGCAGGATTAGGAATTGCTATTATTTCTACATCAAAAGGAATAATGACTGATTATACTGCACGTAATTATGGAATAGGTGGCGAAATAATTTGTTATATTTCATGATTAATTAATAAGGTATTAAAATGTCTCGAATAGCTAAAAACCCTATTTTTATTCCTGATAATGTCAAAATTATCATAAATAAACAAAAGATAATTGTTAAAGGAAAAAATGGTATATTAAAAATATTAATTAATCCTTTAATAAAAATTAAAATTAATAATAAACAGTTATTATTTTTACCTAAAAGAAATAATAATAATGTTTGGTCATATGCTGGAACATCAAGATCTATATTAAATTCTATGATTATAGGGGTAACTAAAGGTTTTTTTAAAAAACTTATTTTATTTGGTATAGGTTATAGAGTTACTCTTAACAAAAATATTTTAAATTTAATGTTAGGATATTCTCATCCAATTTATTATACTTTACCTGAAGGAATTAAAGCAGATATAAATCAAAATGAAATACTTTTAAAAGGATCAAATAAACAATTATTAGGTCAAGTAGCTGCTAATATTAGATCTTATAGAACTCCTGAACCGTATAAAGGAAAAGGTATTAGATATAGTTATGAAAAAATAAAAATTAAAGAAATAAAGAAAAAATAAGGATAAATAAATTAAATATTATGAATAAAAAAAAAATTATTCGTATTAGAAGAATAACTAAATTACGAAAAAAACATTATGAACTAAAAACTACACGTTTAGTTATACATCGTACTTCGCGTCATATATATGCTCAAATTATATCTTATAAAAATAAAGTTTTAATAACTGCTTCTACTTTAGAAAAAAATATTCGTGAAAAACTATCATATACGGGTAATATAGAAGCTGCTATTATAACAGGAAAAGAAATTGCAAAAAGATCAATTAATAAAGGTATCACTATTGTTTCATTTGATCGTTCAGGATTCAAGTATCATGGACGTATTAAAGCATTAGCAAATGCTGCACGTGATTCAGGTCTACAATTTTAATTATTTAATTTTAAAGGAATGATTTAATGCCTATTTATGATAATAAAAATCAAAATAATGAATTGAAAGAAAAACTTATTTCTGTAAATAGAGT
>NZ_CP046232.1:751-2225 GCF_012563325.1 Enterobacteriaceae endosymbiont of Plateumaris braccata | reverse complement strand
ATGTACTTATAGTAAAGGAGGTGATCCAACCACAGGTTCCCCTACGGTTACCTTGTTACGACTTCACCCCAGTTATGAATCACAAAGTGGTAAGCGCCCTCCTTAAAGGTTAAGCAACTTACTTCTTTTACAACTCACTTCCATGGTGTGACGGGCGGTGTGTACAAGGCCCGGGAACGTATTCACCGTAGCGTTCTGATCTACGATTACTAGCGATTCCGACTTCATGGAGTCGAGTTGCAGACTCCAATCCGAACTACGATATATTTTGTGAGATCCGCTTACTCTCGCGAGGATGCTTCCCTTTGTATATACCATTGTAGCACGTGTGTAGCCCTGGTCGTAAGGGCCATGATGACTTGACGTCGTCCTCACCTTCCTCCGGTTTATCACCGGCAGTTTCCTTTGAGTTCCCGGCCGAACCGATGGCAACAAAGGACAAGGGTTGCGCTCGTTGCGGGACTTAACCCAACATTTCACAACACGAGCTGACGACAGCCATGCAGCACCTGTCTCATGGTTCCCGAAGGCACTAAAGTATCTCTACTAAATTCCATGGATGTCAAGACCAGGTAAGGTTTTTCGCGTTGCATCGAATTAAACCACATGCTCCACCGCTTGTGCGGGCCCCCGTCAATTCATTTGAGTTTTAACCTTGCGGTCGTACTCCCCAGGCGGTCGACTTAACGCGTTAGCTACGAAAGTTATAAGTCAAGCTTACAGCCTCCAAGTCGACATCGTTTACAGCATGGACTACCAGGGTATCTAATCCTGTTTGCTCCCCACGCTTTCGCACCTGAGCGTCAGTATTCGTCCAGGGGGTCGCCTTCGCCACTGGTATTCCTCCAGATATCTACGCATTTCACCGCTACACCTGGAATTCTACCCCCCTCTACGAAACTCAAGTATACTAGTTTCAAATGCAATTCCTAAGTTAAGCTCAGGGATTTCACATCTGACTTAATATACCGCCTACGTGCTCTTTACGCCCAGTAATTCCGATTAACGCTAGCACCCTCCGTATTACCGCGGCTGCTGGCACGGAGTTAGCCGGTGCTTCTTTTACAAGTAACGTCAGTAATAAAATTTATTAAATTTTATTATTTCTTTCTTGTTGAAAGTACTTTACAACCCTAAGGCCTTCTTCATACACGCGGCATAGCTGCATCAGGCTTTCGCCCATTGTGCAATATTCCCCACTGCTGCCTCCCGTAGGAGTCTGGACCGTATCTCAGTTCCAGTGTGGCTGATCATCCTCTCAGACCAGCTAGAGATCGTAGCCTAGGTAGGCTTTTACCCTACCTACTAGCTAATCTCGTCTGGGTTCATTTATAGGTATGAGGTTCTATAAAAAAAATATAAAATCCCCCACTTTGATCTTGCGATATTATGCGGTATTAGCTATCGTTTCCAATAGTTATCCCCCTCCAATAAGTAGATCCCCAGATATTACTCACCCGTCCGCCGCTTGCCG
>NZ_CP046232.1:0-718 GCF_012563325.1 Enterobacteriaceae endosymbiont of Plateumaris braccata | reverse complement strand
CGATGCCGCTCGACTTGCATGTGTTAAGCTTGCCGCCAGCGTTCAATCTGAGCCATGATCAAACTCTTCAATTAAAAGCAAAAAATTTTAATATAAATTATATATTGCTCTCTAAAATAGAATGCCCACATAAATTTTCTGATAAATTATTAAAGAACTAAAACAATTATTTTACTCATTTTTTATGATACTCTTTTATATTTTAAAGTCAATTTTTTATATCAAAATATTTTTATTTATCAAGATATTGTATTTTTAATATTTTAAATATTATATTACCTTTAGGAGTTTTTATTAAAACAGTATCATTTATTTTTTTTCCAATTAATCCTCTAGCAATAGGAGCATTAATTGAAATTAAATATTCTTTTAAATTAGCTTCATCATCTCCAACAATTTTATAAGATACTATCTTATTAGTAGTAATATTAATTAGATCAACAGTAGATCCAAAAATAACTCTACCTTTGTTTTTTATTTTAGTTATATCTATAATTTGACAATTAGATAATTTTAATTCAATTTCTTTAATACGTTTTTCACAAAAACTTTGTTCTTCTCGTGCAGCATGATATTCAGCATTTTCTTTTAAATCACCATATTTTCTAGCTTCCATAATATCATTAATTATTTCATATCTCTTTACATTTTTTAATTGATTTAATTCTTTAATTAATTTTTTAGATCCTTTTATAGTCATAGGTATTTTATTCATCAT